>CAIRCM010000192.1 GCA_903877125.1 uncultured Acetobacteraceae bacterium
AACACCGCGTTTCAACGCAAAGCCGCGAAGGCCCAAAGGAACGGAGTGCCCAAGCCTAAATGCCGGGGCCCGAACGCGGCCCAACCTCGTTTGCCCCTGAACTATCCCCCACGTCCGCACGATTGGGTCAACTTGACCCGAGGATTCCCTAGCAAATCGGCGGGGCGCTTTTCCAGGCCGTCAGCCAGATCGGTACCGCGGCGACGGGCAGGGGGCGCGCAACAAGGAAGCCCTGGGCGGCATCCACGCCCATCTCCTTCATGGCGTGCCAGAGCTCGGGCGTTTCCACCCCCTCTGCGACCACCGCCATGCCACGCCGGTGCGCGTGTTCGGTGGAACGGGTCAGGAATGCCTTGATCTCCGGGGCGGTCGTGACCTGCTGCACCTGGTGCATATCCAGCTTGATCGCCGTGAACGGCAGTTCCAGCAGCGGCGTCAGGCGCGGCACGGCCGGTCCGACATCGTCGATCGCGATCCTGTAGCCATGGGCGCGCAGCCAATCGAGCGATGCCCGAAGCGACGGCATGTCGTCCGCCGGGCGGCTTTCCGTGAGCTCGACGATGATCCGTTCGGGGGCGATGCCAGAGGCCAGGCGTTGTTCTTCGAGCAGTTCCAGGGCTTCCGGTGCGAGAAGTACGTCGAGCGGGAAATTCACCGTCACCCGCAGGCCCAAATCGCGCAGATACGGGCCGGTCATATCGGCGAAGGCCAGGCGCGAGACGGTTTCGGTCAATTGCGCGGCGAGGCCGGCATCTTCCATCTGTGGGACGAACCGGCTGGGGGACAGCGTGCCATGTTCGGGGTGGTTGAGGCGGGCGAGGGCTTCGAGTGCGAACGGCGTGCCATCGGCCAACGACACGATTGGCTGATAGCGGATTTCGATCATGGCGCCGTTCAGCGCGGCTTGTAATTCCTCTGGCAGCATGGCCCGTTCCTGCTCAGGCTGGATGTGGGGCGATGCGGACAGCGCCGTGCAGATTGCCTGCGAATTGGCGGACGGTATAACGCCGATGCGCCGAAGCGCGGTCTCCGGGTTTCCGAGGAGCAGCATCTCCGTGGCGGACCCGGCCGGGGCGGATGTGACGTCGGCCAGCGCGTCGATCAAACCCTCAGCCGATTCGGGTTGAACGAGCAGATGTGAGTAGTGGGTGCGCGTATCGCTGAGGCGGACAAGAGCGGAGCGCGCGTCGCAGGTCGAACCCCCCCCACCGTTGAAGGTGGAGGCAGCCCCGTTGACAGCCTCGGCCCAGTGCGGGTCACGGGCCACGAGCAGCACATTCAAGGCTGGCCCCGCCGCCAAGGCGGACGGGCGGGTTGAGGGCTGTCGGATCATGCGGCCATCTATATGCGTGCTGCCTCGATGTTGCGAGAGGTTTCCTCTGTTTCAGATGCCGATGATTCTACCGGTCAGTCGAGCTTGAAGCTCGGCTTCCGCTTTTCGACGAACGCCGCCATGCCTTCCTTCTGGTCGGGCGTGCCGAACAAAGAGAGGAACAGTGCCCGCTCATGGCGTACGCCCTCGACCAGCGTCATCTCATAGGACCGGTTTACCGCCGCCTTGGCGAATTGCACCGCGACTGGAGACATGGAGGCGATCCGCGCGGCGATCTTGATCGCCTCGTCCAACATCGAGTCGGCGGGGAAGACGCGTGAGACGAGGTTGGCGCGCTCCGCTTCGGTCGCGTCCATCATCCGCGCGGTCAGCACCATATCCATCGCTTTCGACTTGCCGACGGCGCGGGTCAGGCGCTGTGTGCCGCCGGCGCCGGGAATGACGCCGAGATTGATCTCCGGCTGGCCGAATTTGGCGGTGTCGGCGGCAATGATCATGTCGCACATCATGGCCAGCTCGCAGCCGCCGCCGAGGGCGAAGCCGGCGACCGCGGCGATGACGGGCTTCTTGACCTTCAGGACCGCTTCCCAGTTCGCACCGATGAAATCGTTCATCATCGCGTCGGGATTGGTCTGGTCGCGCATCTCCTTGATATCGGCGCCGGCGGCGAAGGCACGTTCGCTGCCGGTGATCACGATGGCGCCGATGCCCTTGTCCGAATCGAACGCCATCAGCTGCGCGCCCAGTTCCTTCACCAATGCGTCGCACAGCGCATTCAGCGCCGCGGGGCGGTTCAGGCGGATCAGGCCGACCCGGCCATGGGTTTCGACGAGGATGTTTTCGTAGTCGGCCATCGATACTGCTCCCGGTTTCGCGGGGCGGTTCTAGCCCAGGTTGGGCGCTTGTAGAAGCGCGGCCGGTGGTCCGGCGTTTCCCTGGCGTCTGTGTGCCCGTCGGAGATTGACGCTTCCCAACAAGGTCAATCTCCCCCGATAGGACCAATGGCAACACACGCCCAGGTCTGGGGCGCGCCCAATCAGGATCGGCGCTGGCGGCGGCGCCTGTCCTGGTTTAGGTCTTTGCGCAAGCCTGCGATCCAGGCTGCCCGGGCGCCCGCGGTCATCGCGCCCTGTTTCCAACATCAGACAGGCCAGCATGAGCGCATCACATCCGACCACGATCCTTCCCGGCGATTCCGGCCTTGCACTGAAACTGGCGCGCCACATCAAAGGCGAAGTGCTGTTCGACCGGGCAAGCCGGGGGCGGTATGCGACGGATGCGTCGATCTATCAGATGGAGCCGCTGGGCGTGATCGTCCCGGAGACGATCGACGATGTCGCGGCGGCATTGGCGATCGCGCGCGAGGAAGGCATCCCGGTGCTGCCGCGAGGCGGCGGCACCAGCCAGTGCGGCCAGACCGTGAACCGGGCGTTGGTGATCGATTGCTCGAAGCACCTGCGGAAGGTCTTGAGCGTTGACGCTGCCAACCGCCGTGCCTGGGTGGAGCCGGGCATGGCGCTGGGTCTGCTGAACCGCGAACTGGCGCGCGACAAGCTGTTCTTCGCGGTCGATCCGTCGACCCATGCGCGCTGCACGATCGGCGGGATGGCAGGCAACAATTCCTGTGGCTCGAAGTCGATCCGTTACGGGCTGATGGCGGACAATGTCAGCGCGATCGACGCCATCCTCGCCGATGGCACGCGACACCGGTTCAGTGCGATTCCCGACAACCTCGGCGCCGATACGCCCGCGCAGATCGCCGACCTCATCCAGCGGCTGCGGGTGCTCGGCGCGGCGGAAGCCGAGGAGATCGCCCAGCGGTTTCCCAAGCAGCTGCGCCGCGTCGGTGGCTACAATATCGACGTGCTGACCCCGGCGTCCCGCGCGGCCGGACGGGAGAATCTGGCGCGTTTGCTGGTGGGGTCGGAGGGGACGCTGGCGTTCTCGGCCGCCATCGAGGTGATGCTGCACCCGATCAAACCGCGCAAAGTCCTGGGCATCTGCCAGTTCGCGACGTTTCGGCTGGCGATGGAGGCGGCGCGCCACATCGTGCAACTCGACCCGGAAGCGGTGGAACTGGTCGATCGGACGATGATCGACCTCGGCCGCAGTATCGGGATTTATCGTAAGACCATCGACCGCTGCCTGATCGGGGAACCCGATTCGTTGCTGATCGTGGAGTTTCATGGACACGAGGACGGGCCGCTGCTGCGCAAGCTGGATCAGTTGGAAGAACTGATGGGCAGTCTGGGCTCCCCCGACGTGGTGAGGGCCGTCGATTCTTCGTTCCAGGCCGATATCGCGGCGGTGCGGGAAGCCGGCCTGAACATCATGATGTCGATGAAGGGCGACGGCAAACCGGTTTCCTTCATCGAAGATTGCGCGGTCGATCTGGACGATCTCGCGGATTACACCGAGCGTCTGAATGGGGTATTCGAGCGCTACGGGTCGAAGGGGACTTGGTACGCGCATGCCTCGGTCGGGTGCCTGCATGTGCGGCCGGTGCTGAACATGAAGGACCCCACCGACGTCAAAAAAATGCGGGCGATCGCCGAGGAAACATTTGCTCTCGTGCGCGAATACAAGGGTTCGCACAGCGGCGAGCATGGCGACGGGCTGGTGCGCAGCGAGTTTCATACGCAGATGTTTGGCGAGCGGATCGTGCGGGCGTTCGAAACGGTAAAGGATGCGTTCGACCCCACGGATATGCTGAACCCGAACCGGATCGTCCGTCCCCCGGCGATGGACGACCGGACGTTGTTCCGCTACGCGCCTGGATATGGTCCGGTCCCGGATTTCGTGCCGAAACTGGATTGGTCTGCCTATCCCGGGCCTTTGGGCGGTATGATGAGCGCCGTCGAAATGTGCAATAATAACGGTACCTGCCGAGCATTCGATGCGAATGTAATGTGCCCGAGTTATAGGGTGACACGGGAAGAAAAGGATTTGACGCGGGGGCGGGCGAATACGTTGCGTCTGGCGTTGTCGGGCCAGTTGGGCGCGGACGCGATGGCGTCGGATGCGATGGCCGAGACGATGGCGCTCTGCGTGTCCTGCAAGGGCTGTCGCAGGGAATGTCCGACCGGTGTCGATATGGCCAAGATGAAGATCGAGGTGCAGGCCGCTCGGGTGGAAAAGCACGGCGTGAAGTGGCGGGAAGCGATTGTCGCCGAACTGCCGCGTTACGCGCCGATCGTCAGCCTGCTGCCAGGGCTGGCGAATCTGCGAAACAAATGGGGCTTCCTCCGCCGCCTGGGCGAGCGGCTTTTCGGCTTCGCCGCCGCCCGTCCGTTGCCGGCGTGGGACAAGGAACGGTTCCGCGATCACGAGGCCAACAATGCCGCGCCCGCGCCGAAGGGCGATGTTCTGCTGCTGGCCGATACGTTCAACCGGTATTTCGAACCGGAGAACTTGCGCGCGGCCATTCGCGTGTTGCGGGCGGCGGGGTACCGGGCAGTGGTGCCGGAACCGAAGGGACGGCCGTTGTGCTGCGGGCGCACGTTCCTCGCCGCCGGGCTGGTCGACCGGGCACGGGCGGAGGCCCGGCGCACCATGGATCATCTGGGCGGGGACCTGCCGGTGATCGGGTTGGAGCCGTCCTGCCTGATGACGCTGCGCGACGAGTTCAAATCCCTTCTGCCCGGTGAAGCGACCGATCGGCTGGCCGAACGGGCAGTGTTGTTGAGCGAATTTCTGGTGCGGGAAAAACCGGACCTCGCGTTCAACGGGACCGAGGTCACCGCGCATGTGCATGGCCACTGCCATCAGAAGAGTTTTGGTGCCTTCCCTGACGCCATCGCCGCGCTGCGGATGATCCCCGGGCTGACGGCGAAGCCGGTGGCGTCCTCGTGCTGCGGGATGGCGGGCTCGTTCGGCTATCAGGCGGAAACCCAACAGGTGTCGCGCGACATGGCCGAGGCCGGGTTGCTGCCGGCGGTGCGCGCGGCGGCGGCCGACGATGTGATCGTGGCCGACGGGACATCGTGCCGGCATCAGATCAACGACCTCGCGGGGCGGACGGCGGTGCACTCGGTGCGGGTTTTGGACAAGGCATTGCGATGACCGGACCGGCGGAGATTCTGGCGTTTTGGTTCGGGGACAATCCGTCGGAACGGCGGGCGGTCTGGTTCCGGAAGGACGATGCGTTCGATGCCGCCTGCGCGCGGTTTGCCCCAGCGGCCGCAGCGGCGCGGGAGGGTGCGTACGACCATTGGGCCGGTACGGCAGAGGGTGCGCTGGCGCTTGTCATTCTGCTCGACCAACTGTCGCGCAATCTTCATCGTGGTTCGGCGCTGGCTTTCGCCGCCGACGCGAAAGCGCGGCAGGTCGCCTCGGCCGCGATCGATCGCGGGTTCGATCGGCTGCTGACGTCGGTGCAACGGATGTTCGTCTATCTGCCGTTCGAACATTCCGAAGACCTCGCGGACCAGGACCGCTCGGTCGCACTGTTCGAGGCCATCCGGCCGGCCTTGGGGGACAGCACCGTCGATTATGCCGTGCGGCATCGCGACGTCATCGCCCGGTTCGGGCGGTTTCCGCATCGCAACGCGGTGCTGGGCCGCACCAATACGCTGGCGGAGGAGGCCTATCTGGCGGAACCTGGCGCCGGATTTTGACGGGATGCTGGCGCGAACGTGATCCGCGTTACATCGCTGGGACGGCGCCGGCGTGCTAATCACCGCGCAGTAGAAACGACGCGGAGCCAGACATGACCTACCTTGAACGCTTCGATGCTACACCGGAGTACGCGCGCTTCGCGCTCGTGCGTGGATGGCTGGATACCGAGGCGCTGCCGTTGGTGAACGAACTGCGCGAAAAGCGGCCGATCCTGAAGACAACGGTTTGCACCTTCGTCGCCGATTTCAACGATGTGGTCGAAGTGCTGCGCGTCCATCAGGTGTTCACCAACGAACCGTACCACGCGAAAATGGATCCGTATCTGATGTCGCAGGACGACACGCCGATGCATTTTCGCGACAAATCGGCGACGCAGGCGTTTCTGGACCGCGACGACCTGCCGCGCGTACGGGCCCTGGTCGCCAAGGAGACCAATGCAGCGCTGGACGCGGCCCAGGGACAGATCGACACGGTGCCCGCACTGACCCGCGGCGTCCCGATCCGGGTCGTGGAAGAATACATGGGCCTGCAGGGTGCCGCGCCGGGCAAGCTGGCGGAATGGTCGTACTGGAACCAGTACAGCGCGTTCCACAATCACCCCTGGGACATCGTCGCGGATCGCCAAACGGTCGACGACAACGTCAATCGGTCCAAGAAGGAATTGATCGATTTCATCGCCGGGTTGCTGGCCAAGCGGCTGGCGGAGGCGCAACTGCCGGTGCCGATCCTGGACGACAATATCGTCAACCGTTTGGTGCGCAGCCACCTGCAAACGCCTGGGCATTTCGACATTCTCTGGAAAGGCCTGAATATCGGCGGGCTGCTGATCGGCATGGTCGAAACCGCATCCCAGGCGACGGTGCAGGCCCTGGCGCAGCTGATGGACCGGCCGGACGTTCTGGCCTCGGCGCAGGTGGCGGCCACTTACGACGATCCGACGACCTTCGATGCGTATGTGTGGGAGGCGCTGCGGTTCAATCCGATCTCGCCCTACCTGTTCCGGGTCACGAACGCGCCTTACATTCTGGGGGCTGGGCGGCCCTGGCAGGAGGAAATCCCGGCCAACACGGCGGTGTTGCCGCTGATCCTCGCCGCGATGCACGACCCCGTCCGGTTCCCCAACCCAGGCACGTTCGACCCGACGCGCCCCCCGCTGGTGAACACGTTCCATTTCGGGTTTGGGTTGCATGAGTGCATGGGGCGTTATGTCGGGGCGGTGGTGATCCCGGAGATCATCCGGCAGGTCCTGCTGCGCAGGGACCTGAAGGTGGTTTCGCCGCTGAGCTTCGAGGGTAAGCCGCTGCCGGAGAAATTCGTGATTTCGTACAACGGATAAGCGAACTTACCAGGTCATTTTCACGCCGATATCGGCCTTTTTTACCGCCTTGTTGGTCTTCAGCCACTCGGTCACCGGCATGAAGCGCGGGGCGAGAAACCGATAGGTGCCGACCAGCAGTGGCCGGATATCGGCGGCGGGTTTCGCGGCTTCGCCGCGCCAGTCGGCCAGGATGGGCGCCCACGCCATGTGGCACCGGTAGAACCAGTCGCGGTTGGACCGGATGAAGCCGCGATGGCTGTCCAGATGCCGGAGCATGGCCATGACCTCACCGGTCTGGGCATCCTGCTGCTCGAACCGATGGCTGAGCCGATCGAGCGCCTCCTGGCTGAGGAAGCGCAGACGTTCCAGCAGGCGGCGCTGGCTGGCATCGCTGTGGGCGGCGCGAAACAGCCGTTGGATGTGATTGACGACCGAGCGCACGCCTTCGAGCAGACGGTCGCGCAGGGCTTCGATGTAGGCCAGTTCGCCGGCCAGAACCTCCAGTTGCGCAATGACTGCTTCCTTGGTCGGCAGTCCGAGGTCTTCGGCGGCGCGCTGAAACGCCTCCTGAATCTGCTGGCGGAGCACGGGATCGTCGTCGGCGTTTGCCAGATCGTCGGTGTTGAAATCGACGGTTTCCTCCGCATTGGGGCCGTGCAGCCAGGTGACGAGTTGCAGGCGTAAGCGGGTCAGGGCGCGCTGGATGTGCTGGGGTTCGGGTTCCCAACTGGCGTCGCCGGTGAGAACCTCCTTCGGCAGTTCGTCGCCCAGGCGGAGGGCGGGGACGAAATCCAGCGCCTCGGCGATGAGCGCCAGCATCCGGCCGTCGGGGGACTCGTCGGCGATGGCGAATTCCCGTTGGATGGCGCGCAGCGGCATGACTGCTTCCTTGTCGCCGAGTTGGACCACCATGACCGGCGTGGCATCGGCATCGGTGCGCCGGAACAGCGGCTCGTGGAGCAGCGCGAACATCCGGTGTTCCAGCGCGCAGGTTGTGGGCGGTTCGGTTTCTGTCATGGGTGGGAGAGAAACACATCAAGGTTAACAAAAGGTTAACGTCGCAACGAAAGTATTGCGGTGGGGCGCGAACCGGCCCATGTCGTTGGGATGGCTGTGCTTCCCTGGTTGATCAGTGCGATTTTCCCCGCTTGCGGCGCCGTTGGTGCTCTGGGTTTGCCCGCGCCGCCGCCGATGGATATGGCGGCGATCGCGCGTCCGGCAACGCCGAACACGGCTCTGGCAGGGCCGGCGGGGTTCAACCCGCCCCCCGATATCGTCACCCCGCGCTACGCGGTGCCGCCCGACCGCCTGTTCGCGGCGATCAGGCTTGTCGCGGCGGCGGCGCCCAGGACCTTTCCGGCCGCCGAGTACGATGACCGGCGGCAGATGCATTATGTGGTGCGCAGCGCGATGTGGAACTTCCCGGACCTGGTGACAGTCTCGGTCGACGGTCCTGATTCGGGGCCGAGCACGCTGGCGATTTATTCTCGCAGCGTGTACGGGCACTCCGACCTCGGTGCGAACCGTGCTCGGGTGGAAGCCTGGCTGGCCGCCCTTCAGACAACGATCGAGAGATAGACGTATGCGTGGTATCGGACCGTTCTTGCGGGGTGTCTGGCATCTCGCCAAGCCATATTTTACCCGGTCGGAGGAACGTTGGTCGGCCCTGCTCCTGTTGGGCTCGATCCTGGGAATGCGGTTCGCCCTGGTGGGCATGACGGTGGTGCTGAGCTACTGGAACCGCGAGTTCTTCAATGCCTTGCAGGCGAAGGATTGGGACGCGTTCATCGATCTGCTGTTTCTGTATCACCGGACCGACAGCGGATTGATGCCGGGATTCTGCGAGGTCGCGGTCGTCTACATCGTGATCGCGATCTATTACACCTACCTCAGCCAATGGCTGCAGATCCGGTGGCGGCGCTGGCTGACCGGCCGCTTCCTCGACAACTGGCTGGCGAACCGGGCCTATTATACGATTGCCATGACGCAGGACCGTACGCGGGGCGCGACGGACAACCCGGATCAGCGCATCGCCGAGGATGTGCGCGACTTCGTGAGCCATACGCTGACGTTGAGCATCAGCTTCGTCGCCAACATCGCGACGTTGGTCAGCTTCCTGGGCATCCTGTGGGGGCTGTCGGGGGCGATCACGGTGTTCGGGTACCAGGTCAATGGCTATCTTGTCTGGGTGGCGCTGGCCTATGCCGTCGTTGGCACGTGGCTGACCCATCTGGTGGGCAAGCCGTTGGCGGCATTGCGGTTCCGCCAGCAGCAGGTGGAAGCGGATTTCCGTTACGCGCTGGTGCGGTTCCGGGAGAATATGGAAGCGGTCGCCCTATATCGCGGGGAGGAAGAGGAAAAGGCCGGCTTCAAGTCCCGGTTCGCCGCCCTGGCCGACAATTGGTGGGGCATCATGCAGCGGATCAAACGGCTGACCGCGCTGGTGACCGGATATGATGAGGTCGCCAGCATATTCCCCCTGGTCGTCGCCGCACCGCGCTATTTCGCCGGGCAAATGTCGCTGGGCGCGCTGACGCAGACCGCCGGTGCGTTCGGCCGGGTGCAGGGGACGCTGTCCTGGTTGGTCTCGCACTATTCGAGCGCGGAGGCCAATGACCCGAGCCTCACATCCTGGACCGCGATCGTGGAGCGACTGTTGTCGTTCCATAACGCTATCGAACGGGCGCATGCGAGCGCCGGCAGCGGGATCGCGATGGGAGCATCGGCCGACGGGGCGTTGCACCTGTCCGGTGTGACGATCGCGTTGCCGGACGGTACCAGTTTGCTGGACGGCGCCGATCTGACACTGACCCCAGGGCATTCGGTGGTCGTGACCGGCGCGTCGGGCACCGGCAAATCGACACTGTTCCGCGCGATCGCCGGTATCTGGCCGTTCGGTGCGGGCCGGATCGATGTCCCACCCAACACGTTCTTCCTGCCGCAGGCACCGTATATCCCGTTGGGGGCGTTGCGGCATGTGATTGCCTATCCGCGGCTGGCCGCGGATTTTTCCGACGATGATATGGTGATGGCACTGGCCGATGCCGGGCTGCCCGGGCTGGTGGATCAGCTCGACGTGGATGAGAACTGGGCCAACCACCTCTCAGGCGGCGAAAAGCAGCGGGTGGCGCTCGCGCGGGCGCTGCTCGCCAAGCCGGACTGGATCTTCCTCGATGAAGCGACGGCGAGCCTCGACCCCGTTGCCGAGAGCGACCTGTACCGGGTGCTGCGGGAGCGGCTGCCAAACGCGACGCTGATTTCGATCGCGCACCGCCCATCGGTGGCCGGTCTGCACGACGGCGAGTTGCGACTGGAACGGACGGCGGCGGGATCGGGTGCGCTGGTGGCGGTGACGCGGTGATCCCCGCGGCCGATCTGGCGGTGACGCCATGGGCGAATGGCGCCGGGCGCAAGGCGGATATCGTTTCGGGCGACGGATGGCTGCTGGGCTTTGCCTGGCTGGACCAGGATGCGCCGTTCTCGGACTACAAGGGCCACGACCGGACGATCATGCTGGTGGAGGGACTGGGTTTCACCCTCGAATTGCCGTCGGGGCAGACAGTCGCGGTCACCGAGCGGTTCAGCCCGGTCGCGTTCGACGGGGCGGGACCGATCGGTTGCCGCGTGAGGGGGCCGTGCCGGGTGCTGAACGCGATGTCGGCATACCCCGGGCTTTCGCACACGATGCAGGTCATCCCGGCGGCCGACCTCGTGCCGACCTCGTGCCGGGCTCGGCGGTCTACGCGGTGGTGTTGCGCGGCACGTTGGGTGAGGCTGGCGTGTTGGACACGGTGGTGCTGACCGATCCTGTTATCGCGTCGGACGATGCGCTGGTGGCGGTCATTCGATTCGAGCGGGATGATGACGGACGGCGTGCTTGACATGGCGGCCCCGGCCGAGATTCCGGCACGCTGCTTTTCCGTGTCGAATTTGAAACGATATGGCATGTCCCGGTCAACCGGGTGACGGTCGATCATGTGCTGACCGTCATGCCGCCACCGACACGTAATCCCGCGGGAGTGACAGACCCATGACCCTACCATTCGCCGCCATCGCTGCCGAACGTCCCACGCTTGCATCTCTGGCCAGGGAATACGCCGCGATCGGGGCGCTGCTCGATGCCGGGGATCGCACGCGGGCCTTGGCGGCCTGGGATGCGGCGCGCCGGCGGTTCGAAACGTGGTGCTCCCTGGTACATCTGCGTTTCGCGCAGAATACCCAGGACCCCGGGGCGATTGCCGATCGCGATTACGCGGACGCGCTGGCCCCGGATGCGACGGAACTGGAGGTCGCGATCAAGCGCCGGTTGCTGGTCGATCCGGATCGGCAGGGCCTGGAGGATGTCGCGGGCACCCATGCCGTGCGCCTGTGGGATTGCGACGTCGCCACCTTCGATCCGGCGATCAAGCCCGATCTGGAGGAGGAAGCGCGGCTCTCCGCTCGCTATACCTCGCTGCTGGCGGGGGCGGCGATCGATATCGGCGGGCGAACGGTCAATCTATCCGGCCTCGCACCGTTCGCCGAGGACCCGGAGCGCGCGGTACGGCACGAGGCCGAGCAGAAGCGCTGGGCGTTTTTCGAGACGCATGGGGCGGAGCTCGACGACATTTATGCCGCTCTCGTTGGCGTGCGGCACCGGATGGCCACGCGGCTTGGGTACGAAACATATACGCCTTTGGGCTACAAGCGCCTGCGCCGTGTCGATTACGGCCCGGATGAGGTCGCGCGATACCGCGATCAGGTGGTGACGCATGTCGTCCCGCTGGTGACGCGGCTGCTGGAACGCCGGCGTGTCGCGCTGGGCTGGGACCGCTTGCGGTTTTGGGATGAGGCGCTGATCGACCCCGCCGGCAATCCGAAACCGGCGGGCGATCCGGCGTTCCTGGTAACGCAGGCCCAGACGATGTTCGACCGGATGAGCACGCGGCTGGGCGCCTTCTTTCGGACGATGAACGAAGGCGGGTTCCTCGATCTGCTGAACCGGCAAGGCAGGCGGCGGGTTCTGCACGTCGTTTCCGACGGCGGGCATGCCGTTCATCTTCGCTAATTTCAACGGCACGCATCACGACATCAACGTCTTCACCCACGAGATGGGGCATGCGTTCCAGAACTGGGAAAGCCGGGACCTGCCGAATATCGATTATCTCTGGCCAACGATGGAAGCGGCGGAAATCGATTCGATGGCGCTGGAGTTCCTGACCTATCCGCATATGGACCTGATGGTGGGTGAGGCAACGGCGGATCGTTTCCGTCGCATGCATTTGACCGGCGCGCTGGCGTTTCTGCCCTATGGCGTCTGCGTCGATCATTTCCAGCATGAGGTCTATGCCAATCCCGATGCGTCCCTGGCGGATCGGCACGCAATGTGGGCGCGGCTGGAAAAAATTTACATGCCTTGGACGGATTACGGCGACCTTGCGTATCCGGCGAAGGGCGGGCGCTGGCAAGCGAAGCAGCACATCTACGGCACTGCGTTTTATTATATCGATTATACCTTGGCGCAGTGCTGCGCGCTGCAATTCTGGGCGTGGTCGCGGCGCGATCCGGCCGCGGCACTGGATGCCTATACAAAACTATGCGGTCGGGGCGGATCGGCACCGTTCGGCGAACTGGTGCGATCGGCGGGTCTGGTGTCGCCATTTTCGGACGGTGCGTTGGCGGGCGTGGTGCGGGAAGCCGCCGGGGTCTTGGGTGTGTGACGCAACGGCCGGGATCCGAAACCCGGCCGTTGCGCGGACACTCAGCCGATGGGGATTTCGGCTTCGATGACCTCCAGGTCGGCGGTCATCACCATGCCCCTGGTTTCGGGGCCCAGGTAGACCGCGACGACGTAAAGTGCCGCCATCCCGATCGAGATGTACATCATCGGCATGGCGTATCCCATGCCCCGGTTCACCGCGAGGTAGGTGATGATCGGCGCCATGGCAGCGCCCCATACCGCGCCCTGATGGTAGACGAATCCGGCCGCGGTCGCCCTGACCTCGGTCGGGTAGCGTTCCGACAGCCAGCCGGGGTTCAACGCGTCCTTGCCGCTGAAGAACATCAGGAACAGCATGAAGCACCAGAAGAAGGCGGACGGGCTGACCTGATTGAGGTAGACGGGAACCAGGAACAACGCGACCGCCATGGGAATCATCAGTGCCCAACGGCGGCCGACTTTCTCGGAGATCGCGCCCCAGAAACTGCATGCCAGGAATGTTACGATATTGCCCCAGAAGACCGGCACCGACACCTGTGCGGGTGTCCAACCGAGTTCCTTGGTCAGATATGTGCCCAGCATGGCCCACACCGAGTAGTAGACGCAGAAATTCGCCGCCATCCAAAGACAGCCGGTGAAGGTGTTCCACAGGTATTTGCGCTTGAAGATGGCAAACAGCGGCGCCGTGACCTGCTGCTGCGTCGCGTTCTGGATCGCCTTGTTTTCGGTCCAGACCTCCGGTTCCTTCACATAGGCTCGGATCCAGACGCAGGCGAGCGCGGGCAGGACGCCCAGGACCAGCATGCCGCGCCAGCCATAGCCCTTGTGCCAGGCTTCGAGCGGGGCATAGAGGAAGCCGTAGGCGAGGGCCGACAAAGCGAAGCCGAGGCCCCAGGATCCCTGGAGAACACCGGACATCAGGCCGCGAGAGCGGGCCGGCCAGGATTCCATCGCCAGCGCTGCTCCGGCGGGCCACTCCGCGCCCATGCCGATGCCGAGCAGAGCACGAACGACGAAGAGGAAGGTGAAATTGGGGGAGAATCCGGCGATCAAGTTGCAGATCGAATACCAAAGGATGGAGATCATCAACGGCGCGCGGCGTCCCATTCGGTCCGCGAGCCAGCCGGACATCGTCGCACCGCCGAGGCGCATGATCAGCGTCACCGTAAAGATGAAGGTGACGTCGAGCATGGTTACACCGAACTCCTGCGCGATCGGTGCCATGATCAGGAGGAAGACGGTGAAGTCGAACGCATCCAGCGTCCACCCCATCCAGGCAGCGCAATAGGCGTACCATTGGTCTTTCGTGGGCTCTTTCCACCACGGCACGTTTGCCGCGTTTCCGGCATATCCAGACATTGGTTCCGACTCCCTGTTATTGGGCTCATAGGCCGGATGGGCGCATTTTACGCCTATCTGATATGCGTTTTAGCAGGGCTTTAAGAATTGACGCAATGCCGATATCGGCGGCGGTGGGGCGACAGGCGCTCCCTCCGCAAGCGGCCACGGCCTCGCCGTGCCGGTCCAGCACCCGACCAGACACCGGGTGGCTGGACAATCCCTGCACCGATGCCAACCATCGTTACGATTTTCGACGGTTGATCCGGTGCGGATCGTGACGCAAACCGGCATGTTGCAGCCATCACCGAGGGCCGAGCGACGGGTGATCAGGTATACGCGGCCTCCAACATCTTCCGGATCGCCTCGTCCTGCTTGGTTTCCCTCTCCGCCGCCGGGGCCGGTTTCGCTGGCGCGCCGGTGTGCTCCGGCACCGCGGGCGGGAGGAGTCGTTTCGAAACCTCACGAGGTGGTCGTTTTCCCGGCGGTTTCATGCGGCGGACTCCGTGCTGGGATTTGATCATGCGCGCGGTTTGGGCTTACGCTCTACCGGTCAGTAAGCCCTACCAGTGAGGAGCAGCGGGAACGCCATGAAATATAACCGAATCTCGGCGGATTGCCATCTGGATATGCCGTGGATGCCGCCCACCTTGTTCACCGAGAACAGCAAGCAGGAACTCAAGGAACGCATGCCGTTCGTGGCCGATGGGCCCGACGGACCGTTCTGGACCACCAAATCCGGCGCGAATTTCGGCCTGTTGAATGGCGTCGGGCCGGGCGGCGCGAAGCTGGTGGCCGGCCAGAACAAGCGCGTCGACATCATGGCGAAAACCGGCATGTTCGAAGACGGCAAGATCGGCCGTCCGGAAGCCCGCACCGCCATCCAGCGCCCGTCCGACCCGCATCTGCGCGTCAAGGAAATGGAGCGTGACGGTGTCGATGCCGAAGTGATCTTCGGCATCCTCGGCGGTGCGTCGAAGATGCAGGACGTCGAAGCCGCCAACCACATGCTGGAAATCTACAATGACTGGCTGGTGGATTTCGTGAAGCCATATCCCGATCGCATGATCGGGCTGGGCTGCATTCCCTACGGCGATCCCGAGGCCGCCGCGCAGGAAGTCTATCGTTGCGCCAAGCTGGGCCTGAAGGGCGTGGAAGTATCCTGTTCCTGGGACATGGCGCCGATGTGGGACCCGATCTGGGAACCGCTGTGGAAAGCCGTCAACGACGTACAATTGCCGCTGCACTTCCACACCTTCCCGACCACCGCGCCGCAAGCGCGTGAGCAGATGAATGTCCAGGTGCGCCGCGCCGCGATGTTCACCGGCGTGTCGGCCTTCCAGATGGGGCTGATCCACATCCTCGCCGCCATGATGGGCGCCGGCGTGTTTGAGCGTTACCCGAACCTGCGCGTGTCCTTCGGTGAAAGCGGAATC
>CAIRCM010000193.1 GCA_903877125.1 uncultured Acetobacteraceae bacterium
CAAATCGCGGCGGTCTCGTTACATCGTCATGGCCCGGCTCGTCCGGGCCACCTATAGCGGCACACTGCCACAACAGGTGGCCCGGACGGGCCGACCCCTATCGATTTG
This sequence comes from uncultured Acetobacteraceae bacterium, assembly GCA_903877125.1. Classification (GTDB taxonomy): domain Bacteria; phylum Pseudomonadota; class Alphaproteobacteria; order Acetobacterales; family Acetobacteraceae; genus Rhodopila. Next base: position 109 of record CAIRCM010000193.1, read on the forward strand.
GGAGCGGTCGGCCGACTCGTTTAATTTTGGACGCGGCCTATGTCTACGATGCCGCCACCAATCCGATGCTCGCCGCCAACCTTGTCTCGCTGCCGGGAGCGAGCTTCATGGTGGCGGGGGCGATGCCGGGTCGTTCGTCGGCGCTGCTGTCCTCGGCGGTGGAATATCACATCGCCGGCACCGGGACGTTCTTCTCCAAATTCAACGGCGAGGTATCCGAAAATGGCCAGAACTATCAGGGTTCGTTGGGTTTCAGGGTCAATTGGTAGGCCCGGTCAACGGCCCTCGGCATCCCTCCTACAAATCCAGGTCCACCCAGGATAAATGCCCGCCCTTGCCGGCTCCCGTATCCAAAAACACCGCCGCCCCGCCCAGATGCCCCTCCCGCCGGTAAGGCCGCCCATCGGTCGAACGCCGGTCATGCCCGCAATAAACCACCATCCCCGCGGGAATGCGGTCCACCCAGGCCAAGCTCCGCTCCGGATACCCATCGGCCTGCGTCCGCCCCGTCGGCTCCCCATACAGCGCCCGGGAAACCGCCCCATGCGGCCGCTCCAGGCTCGGCAACGGAGACCCCTGTTCCAGCATCGAGGAATGAAAACCCCCATGCACGAACAGCGTGTTTCCATGCCGCAACCAGACCGGTGCCCGCATCACCTCCGTCACCGCTCGCGCCCGCAGCGCATCGTCCATCTGCGCCAGCGTCGCCCCCAGATTCGCATCGATCCGGTGGATCATCCCCGACACCGCCCGGGCCAGCTTGAAATCGTGATTGCCGAGGATGAACAGCCCCCGCCCCTCATCGATCAGCTCGAACATGATCCGCAGCGTCCCCGCGCTGTCCGGCCCGTTATCCACGAGGTCGCCGAGCTGCACGATGAACCGGTCGGTCGCCGCGGCGTAGCGGAAGGCCGTGGTGTCGCCATGCACGTCGCCCACGACTCTCACGCGGGTCGGTCCTGGTTGCCGGGAAGGGGGAATCCAAAGATAGGACATCGAAGTCCGAAGCATATAGGCTGCCGGACGTCATTATCCAGCACGAAGCGCCGCGAACGCCGCCAACGCCCGCTGCCGCCCGAAGCCGAGGTCGACCAGCGGGGCAGGGTAGTTCTTGCCCAGCACGATCCCCGCGGCCGCCAACGCACCGGCTGAGGCCTCCCATGGCGCATGGATCGCCCTAGCATCGAGCCGAACCAGCTCCGGCACGAAATGCCGCGTATAGTGGCCATCCGGATCGAACTTGCGGCCCTGCGTCACGGGATTGAAGATGCGGAAATACGGCGCCGCATCTGCCCCGCTCCCCGCTACCCATTGCCAGTTCGCCGCATTGGCTGCGAGGTCGGCATCGACCAGCGTGTCCCAGAACCAGCGTTCGCCGTGCCGCCAGTCGATCATCAGGTGCTTGATCAGGAAACTGGCGACGATCATGCGCACGCGATTGTGCATCCAGCCCGTGTGCCACAACTGCCGCATGCCCGCATCGACGATCGGAATCCCTGTCTGTCCTCGCTGCCAGGCCGCCAGCCCGGCCGGATCGTCATGCCAAGGCATCGCCGCGAACATCGGCTTGGCCGGCGTATCGGGCAAAGACGGGTTGTGCCAAAGCTGATGCGCGGAAAACTCCCGCCACAGCAATTCCTTGATGAACGCGGTATGTGCAGTCCCCACGCGATGCCAGACGGTCGCCGCCGAGATCTCCCCGAACCGCAAATGCGGCGACAGCATCGACGTCCCCACCCGATCCGGCCGATCCCGCCCCGTCGGATACGCCTCCACCGCACTTGCCAAAAACCGGTCGAGCCGTTCCCGAGCCCCATCCTCTCCAGGGGTCCACATCGCCCGCAATCCGCCGGCCCAGTCTGGCGCACGCGGCAACAGGGCCCAATCCGCCAGTCGATCCGACCGCGGCGGCGCCGCCGCGATAATTCGCGTGGGTGCGGGGAGGGGCGCCCGAGGCTTCCGTCCCAGGCAGGCGTTCGCGAACGGTGTGTAAACGGAATAGGGGCCGCCAGCGCCCGTGCGAATCTCCGTCGGTCCGAACAGCGTGAACGTGCGTAACCGATGCAGCGCCACGCCCGTTTCAACCAGCGCCCGGTCCACCGCCCGCGCCTTTGGATCCGGCATCCCCCCGGTATAGACCGCCGAGGCCCCGGTCTCCGCCATCAACCTCTGGATCGTCGCCACCGCGGGCCCGCGCCGCAGCACCAGCGGCGCGCCCCGCGCGGCAAGATCGCGGCCAAGTGCCGTCAGGCTATGATGCAGCCACCAGCGCGCTGCCCCACCCATCGCCCATGGCGGCGCATCGTCGAGGACATAGACCGGCAAAACCGGCGCCCCCGTCGCCATCGCCGCGTGCAGCGCCGCGTGATCCGCCAACCGCAGATCGTCGCGAAACCACAGCAGAACCGGCGCCGTCACCGGGGCGCGACGCTGGTACAGCCGACAGTGGGGCAATTGATCCCGAAGCCACGCTCATCGCGTGAGCACCGGACGATCGACTCCCCACGATACGGTAGCCCGAAACACGCCTTGTCCGCGCGACACGCCGCGACCGTGCGATGCACCCCGCATGGATCGGACGCCGGTGCCGCGCACCAATCGTCCGGCCGCATCCCGCACACGACAGTCTGATCCGCCGCCAGGACCGGCCACGCGAACAACAGGCTCACCAGCGGCATGAATATCCGCATCATTTCGACGCCAGGGCTCCGCGCCGCGGCTGACGCATCAGCAGCAACAGCCCGATCGCGGGGAGGGTGGTTAAAATCAGCATTTTGTAGTCATCCATATAGGCTACGATCTGCGCCTGCTGTTGGATCATCCGATCCAGCAAAGCCGCCCCACGCTGCGTTGCCGGATCCAGCCACCCATGCCCCAGCGCCGCCACCGCGCGATTAAACGGTGTCACGCTCGATCCGATCGTCTCGTGCATCGCCTGCGTATTGCGCGCCAGCATGGCCGACGTCACCGAAACCCCGATTGCCGCCCCGATATTCCGGATCAGGCTGAAGATCGACGCCCCTTCGGTCCGCATCGACGCCGGCAGTGTCGAGAACGCCAGAACCTGCAGCGGTGTGAACACCAGCCCCAGCCCGGCTCCCTGCACCACGATGCCAACGATGATATCGTGCGGCGATACGTCCGGCGTCCAACCCGTCATGAGGTAGAAGGAGAAACAGATCAGCGACAACCCGGTGCCGACCAGATAGCGTTCGTCCACCCGCGTCGTCAGCCGCCCCGCGACCATGATCGAGCACAGATTGCCGAGGCCCCGAGGCGCCATGATCAGCCCCGCCGTTTCCACCGGGTAGTTACTCATGACCTGCAGCCAAGGCGTCATCAGTGCCAGGCTCGACACCAGCAGCGTGCCCATTGCGAACATCAGCGCCAGCCCCGCCGAAAAATTCACATCCTTGAACAGCGCCGCCCGTATCATCGGCTGACGCCCGAGCACGATGTGCACCAATGCCAGATAGATGCCCAGGCCGGCGATCACCGCCTCGATCACGATCTCCTTCGAGGTGAACCAGTCCTGGTCCTGCCCCCGGTCCAGCATCAGTTGCAAGGCGCCGATCCCCGCCGTCAGGACGGTGAACCCGATCCAGTCGAAGTTCAGACGCACCAACCCCGCGCTGCGCGGCAGAAACGTCAGCAGGCCCATCGTCGCGAGTACGCCGAACGGCAAATTGATGTAGAACACCCAGCGCCAGTTGTAGAACTCGGTCAGAAATCCGCCTAAGGTTGGCCCCATGATCGGCCCGATCATCACGCCCACGCCCCAGATCGCCATCGCGAAGCCGCGCCGCTCGTGCGGGTAGATATCCAGAAGCGTCGCCTGCGACAGCGGCACCAGCGCGGCACTGAACATCCCCTGCAGCAGCCGGAACAGCACCATCTGACCCAACGTCTGCGCTGCCCCGCACATCATCGACGTCACGGTGAAGCCCACGATGCATCCGACATAAAGCGGCTTTCGCCCGAACCGCTGCGCCATCCACCCCACCGGCGCCGTCATGATCGCCGCGGCCGTGATGTACGAAGTCAGAACCCAAGTGATCTCGTCGTAGCTGGCGGAAAAACTGCCCTGCATATAAGGCAGCGCCACGTTGGCGATCGTCTGGTCGAGCGATTGCAGCAGCGTCGCGCCGATCGCGCAGACGGTGATCATCGCTCGGTGAGGGGCCTCGGTGGAGGAATCGGCCGGTTCGGCCATGGATGCTGCGCTCTTGGACATTTGGATGCGGCTGACCCTGCTGGTTTGAACGCCCGCCGTCAAACAATCCGGGAAAAATCACGGCCCGTGGCATGGACGACGGGCTGGAAGCGGGTAAAACCGCCTTGTCACGCGACAGCGGGAGAGCAGTATTGACGGTGGCAGACCACGAAACAGCGCCATCCGCGGCAGCAGATCGACAATCCTACCGTGTCCGGTGGATGGCATTGCCCTTGCTGTTGTTCGCTGGCCTGATCCTGCTGTGGCTCGCGACGGAACTGGCGATCCTCGCCGCACCGGTATGGCTGGCTTTGCCCCTCGCGGTGGCGGGCGGTGTCGTCATCGGCATGCTGTTCATCGTCGGGAACGATGCCGGACACAACAGTTTCACGCGCAACCGACTGGTCAACCAGATCGTTGGGCGGATCGCATTCCTGCCGTGGGCACATGCGTTTTCTCTATGGGACCTGTCGCACAACCGGACTCACCACCGCTACAACAATATCGCCGGGATCGATTACGTGTGGGAACCGATGACCCCGGAAGCCTTCCGAACCGCTTCCCCCCTGCGTCGCGCGTTATACGCTTTTCACCGCAGCCCGGTCGGTGTGCCGTTCTATTATTTGACCGAGCTATGGGCGCGCCGGCTCTTCCTGCCGTTGCCGGGGGCGGTTCCACGGACCCGCCCGGTTCACTGGTTCGACGCCGCGCTGGTCGCCGGCTTCCTGCTGCTGTGGCTTGGCGCCGCGACGGCGGTCGGCGGCGCCTTCGGAAAAACGCCGGTCGTGTCGGTTCTTCTGGCGGTCATCATTCCATTCTTATTGTGGAACGGAATGATGTCGTTCATCATTTTCCTCCACCACACGCACCCGTCGATCCCATGGTTCACCGATGAGGCAAGCTGGACCGAAGCACGCGGCGCGGTCAGCGGGACAACCCACGTCCGCTTCGCCAAACCCTTTCGCTGGATTGTGCTGAACATCATGGACCACAACGCCCATCACCTCGCCTCCGGCGTGCCGCTGTACCATCTGCAGCGGATGCAACGCGCGATGGAGGCCGATGGCGGCGTGGGGTTTCAGTTGGCGCGCCTACACGCGGATCTGCGGCCGCTGCAAGCTCTACGATTACGGCGCCGGGCGTTGGCGGGGATTCGACGGCGGGGTGGATTGACAGGCGCCGACCGGTGCCCTTTCTGGCAGCCGGGCATACCCAACGCACATCGCCGGATCCGAAGGAGGCAGGAGACCCGCTGGCGGCTTAGGCAACACGCAAAAATTACCGCTCCAAGTCGCGGCGGTCTCGTTACATCGTCATGGCCCGGACGAGCTGGGCCATGACGATTTGGGAGTGGTCGGCCGACTCGTTTAATTTTGGGCGTTGCCTTAGACGACCTTACCGAACAGCGCGCCGATGCCTGTTGTCAGTGCCATCGCGAGAGCGCCCCAGAACATCACGCGGATCGTTGGCCGCAATATGCCGGCACCGCCCGCCTTCGCGCCGATCATCCCAAGCAGCGCCAGGAACAAGAGCGAACCAACGGCGACAACAGGCAGCAAGAGAGCGGCTGGCGAGATCAGAACCAGGATCAACGGTGCCGCCGCACCCACTGTGAAAGTGGCAGCCGACGCCAACGCGGCCTGCACCGGGCGGGCTGTCGTCGTCTCCGAAATCCCCAATTCGTCACGTGAATGTGCGCCCAGCGCGTCCTTGGCCATGAGTTGCACCGCCACCTCGCGGGCAAGCCCGATCTCCACACCGCGTGCCCTATAGATTTCCGCGAGTTCGTCGGTTTCATGCGCCGGGTCGCTGGCAAGCTCTTTTGTTTCCCGCGCGAGGTCCGCGTTCTCCGTGTCGGATTGAGAACTGACCGACACATATTCGCCCGCAGCCATCGACATCGCTCCGGCTACCAGCCCGGCAACCCCGGCGATAAGGGCCTCGTGGCCATTGGACGCCGCCGATGCCACGCCGAGGATCAAGCTGGCTGTCGAAATGATGCCGTCATTGGCACCGAGCACCGCGGCCCGCAACCACCCGATGCGCGCGACAAGGTGGTTTTCCTTGTGAAACGATATCATGACTGTGCTCTCCCTTCGGCGATTCTGGCGGCGATCCGCCGCCAGATCACGCCGATCGCGTCGTTGATCGCAACACAGACCAGCGCCGCGCCGGCAGCTTCCGCCAAGCGCGGCCAGCCCAGTGGCGCGAAGCCGAACAGGCCACGCAGCCATCCGACCGATATCGACATGACCAGCGCCGCCATCGTCACGACGATCACGAAAACCAGCGCGCGGTTTGGCCGCATGAGCACGCGGAAGGCGCTGGACGTCATCGAGCGGTTGGTCAGCACCAGGCCAAGATTGCCGATCGCAAGTGTTACGAAAGCCATGCATCGGGCGACCTGATCGCCATGTTCGTCCTGGATGCCGAGCTCGAAAATGCCGAGCGCTGCGAGCAGGACCACACCGCCCTGTAGCAGCCCATGCAGCAGCAGCGCCGTGTCGAACAGCGGCGCATCGGGCTTGCGCGGGGGCCGCGCCATAACGCCGGCTTCCTCGGGCTCCGCCTCGAACACGATCGACGACACCGGGTCGATCACAAGCTCCATGAAGACGACGTGGATCGGGCCGAGCACAATCGGCCACCCAAACAGGACCGGCAGCAGCGACATCCCGGCGATCGGGACATGCACGGCCAGGATGTAGCCAATCGCCTTGCGCAGATTGTCGTCGATCCGGCGCCCGAGCCGAATGGCGGTCACCAGGCTCGCGAAATTGTCGTCGAGAAGCACCAGGGATGCCGCCTCGCGCGCGACGTCGGTGCCCCGCCCGCCCATCGCCACGCCGATATGGGCAGCCTTCAGCGATGGCGCATCGTTCACCCCGTCCCCGGTCATCGCCACCACCTCGCCCGCCGCCGCGAACGCCCGCACCAAGCGCAGTTTCTGCTCGGGCATGATGCGAGCGAAGACGTTGGTCTCTGCCAGACGAGCTTTCAATTGGTCGTCGTCCAGGAGGGCCATTTCTGTGCCAGTCAGGACTGTACTGCCGGCGATGCCTGCCTGCTTGGCGATCGACAGCGCCGTCGCGGGGTGATCGCCAGTGATCATCGCCACACGGATGCCGCCCGCGGTGCAGGCCCGCACCGCGGCGGGTACTTCCGCGCGCAACGGGTCCGCAAGCCCCACCAATCCTATGAAACGGAGGGCGAAATCGTGCTGCGTCGCGGGCCACGTCTCCGTGGGCCAGCTTGCACGGGCAACGGCCAGCACCCGAAGCCCCTGGGCCGCGAGGGCCACCACATCGTTACGGATCGCCTCGATCTCATCGGCCGCCACATGGCACAATGCGGCGACCGCCTCCGGCGCCCCTTTGGTGGCGATCGCGAACCCGCTCCCGGTCTGCCAGACCTGTGTCATCGCGAGCAACGATGGCTGTAGGGGGTAGCCGTGCCGCAGCACCCAATCCGGATGAAGATGTTCGGTGCGTTGGAGGAACCGGTCGGCCAAATCCGAAAAGGCGCGTTCCATCGGATCGAAAGGGTCCGGCGTGCTCGCCAGGATGGCGAACTCGACCAAAAGGTGAAACCGTTCCGGCAGTTCCAGATCGGACGCCGATCCCAGCGCCAACCGCTCGCCGTCCGCGACCAGCGCAGCGACACTCATCCGATTCACCGTCAGGGTGCCGGTCTTGTCGGTGCAAAGCACGGTCACCGCGCCAAGCGCCTCGATCGCGGCGGATCGGCGCGTCAGCACCTTATTCTGCGACATCCGCCACGCGCCCAGTACGAGGAACACGGTCAGGACGAGCGGAAACTCCTCCGGCAGCGTCGCCATGGCCAGGGTAATTCCAGCGAGGATGCCTGCGACCCATTCGCCATGTAGCAGCCCGTATACGACCGCGAGCAAGACCGACGATCCGATGCCGAGGATGGCGAAAATCGTAACGAGCTTACGGGTCTGAACTTGCAGCGGCGTCGGCACGCTCTCGACCGTTCCAAGCGATGTTCCGATGCGCCCGATTTCGGTGCGCGCGCCAGTGGCAAGCACGCGGGCCAGTCCGGTGCCGCGTACGATCAGGGTGCCCGACCACACATGGTCGCTGCCATCCCCGCCGGGCCGCGCGTCGGCAGTATCCGAACCGGCGGCGGTCTTGCTCACTGGAACAGACTCGCCCGTCAGCAACGACTCATCGGCTTCCAGATTTTTGACCTCGATCAGCCGGGCATCGGCTGGTACTCGGTCGCCTTCGACAAGAACAACAATGTCGCCCACAACGACGTCCGACCCGGGCACCCATTGTCGCGTGCCATCGCGAATCACCAAGGCGCTCGGGCTGGTCAGATCCTTCAAAGCCGCCAGCGCGCGTTCCGTTCGGCTCTCCTGCACCACGACAAGGACGACATTCACCACCGCGAACGCCAGCAGGATCAGCGCCTCGGCAAGATCGCCAACGAACAGGTAGACGACGCCGGCGCCAAGCAGAAGCTGAAGCATCGGTTCGCGAACAGCTTCCAGAACAATGCGCAACGGGCCGCGCTGGCGTTCCTGAGGCAGTTCGTTGCGGCCATCCCGACGCAGACGTGCGGCAGCATCGGACGTTGTCAAACCGCGCTCCGGCGAGGTAGCCACCGACCGGCGATGCCCATTGAAACTCATCGCGTTTGTTCCATGATCGGTCCGTCTGTTTCGGCGGCCGCGCCCATGCGGGAGAGTGCCGGTGGACCAGCCGGCTCAGCCGACCGGACCGTCAGCCGACCTCATCCGCATTTTAGCTTGCGATAGCTGGCCGGGCATTGCCTTGATCTCGATCAATAAGGCTCCCGCCGCGACCCTCGGACGCGATCCGGGGCGCGATGGGGCACTAAGGCAACGCGCAAAAATGACCGCTCCAAGTCGCGGCGGTCTCGTTACATCGTCATGGCCCGGACGAGCCGGGCCATGACGATTTGGGAGTGGTCGGCCGACTCGTTTAATTTTGGGCGTTGCCTAACCCCCGCTGTTCCCGCCAGCCTTCCCTGCCGCGAACCGAACAGCCTCCTCGGCGGCCCGCACCAGCGCGCGCGCCTTCTGATGACATTCCTCGTATTCCGCTTCCGCCACCGAATCAGCAACGATACCGGCCCCGGCCTGCACATACATCGTGCCGTCCTTCACCATCGCCGTGCGCAGCCCGATACAGGTGTCCATCGTCCCGTTCGCCGCGAAATACCCGATGCAGCCGGCATAAATCCCGCGCCGATCCGGCTCCAGCTCTTCGATGATCTCCATTGCCCGCACCTTCGGCGCCCCCGACAGCGTCCCGGCCGGAAAACCGCCGGACAACGCGTCCAGCGCGTCCAGCCCGTCCCGCAGCTTGCCTTCCACGTTGGACGAAATATGCATCACATGGCTGAACCGTTCGATGATGAAACTCTCGGTCACCTTCACGGTGCCCACAGCCGACACCCGCCCCACATCGTTCCGCCCCAGATCCAGCAGCATCAGATGCTCGGCGCGCTCCTTCGGGTCGGCCAGCAGTTCCGCTTCCAGGGCCTGATCTTCCTCGTGCGTCGCCCCCCGCCGCCGCGTCCCCGCCAGCGGCCGTATCGTCACCGCGCCATCGCGCAACCGCACCAAGACCTCCGGCGAGGACCCAACGATCGCAAATCCTCCGAAATCCAGGAAGAAAAGGAACGGTGCCGGATTGATCCGGCGCAGCGCCCGATACAGCGAGAACGGTGGCAGGCTGAACGGCACCGAAAACCGCTGGCTGATCACGATCTGAAACGCATCCCCGGCCGCGATGTACTCCTTGCACTTCGCCACCGCGTCCACGAACCCAGCCTTCGTGAAATTCGAAGTCGGCGCAGGCGGATCAGGCAGCATCACCGGCGGCGGCTGGTGCCCCATCGGCCGGTCCAGCGCATCCGCCGCCTCGGCAAGCCGAGCCTGCGCGCGTGACCAGGCCTCGGCCGCCGAAACCTCGGGTTCCGGATAAACCGGCGAGACCAGGGACAGCTCGTCGTTCACGTTGTCGAAAATCGCGAACAGCGTCGGACGCACCATCACGCCTTCCGGCACGCCCAGCGTATCCTTGTTCTTCTCCGGCAGTTTCTCCATCAACCGGACCATGTCGTAGCCGAGGTAGCCGACCAGCCCGCCGGACATCGGCGGCAGATTGGCCGGCACGTCCAGCCGCACTTCCGCGATCAGCGCCCGCAGACTGTCCAGCGCCGGCCGAGGGTCCGGCAGAAATGCATGCGGCGCCGACAACGCCTGCCGGTTTACCGACGCCTTGCCGTTCTCGCATTTCCAGATCAGATCAGGTGCCATCCCGATGATCGAATAACGACCGCGCTTGGCCCCACCTTCCACGCTTTCCAACAGAAAGGAGTTCGGCTGCCCATGCGCCAGCTTCAAAAACGCGGCGACCGGCGTATCCAGGTCCGACACGCCCTTGCGCCAGACCAGGCTGCCACGTCCCTCCTCGTAGGCGGTGCGGAAGGCGGCAAAACCGGGTGGCACGGAAACGTTCATCTGGCTCTCTGGCTTGTTCAGGGTTGCACGACTTGGTCGACGTTGGCTTGATTTATACGCGGGTTGGCGCGCAGACGCACGGCATCCTGAAACACCGTCGCGTAATCCTGCGCCACGTTGCGCGACAGATCCCCCCGCAGTTTGTCGAACGCGGCCTTGTCCTGGTCGGGGTTCTGATCGGTGACCTCCGCGACGATCGCGACGACGAAACCTTGCGACGTTTCCACCATCGTCGCCTCGCCTTTCTTCAATCCGAACAGGATGCGCGCCAGTTCCGGTGGAATGGCTGCTTCGGTCTGCCCCCGTGTGATCGCTGGCGACATATGCGGCACCACCCCAGCGACCGTCGCCGCGTCGGCGAAACTCTGCCCGCCCTGCACGGCCGTCATCATCGCCGTCGCCGCCAGGTTCTGCGCCCGCCGCTGCTGGTCGAAGGTCCAGTCCTTGCCGACCTGTTCCTTCACCTCGTCGAACGATTTGGTGCCCGGAGGCGTGACGGTGTCGACCGTCACCGCGAAATAGGCGAGCGCACCCGCGGCCTTCGCCTCGATCAGCCGCGGCTGATCGCCCGGATGCATCTGGAATGCCGTCGCGATCAGCGCGCTGCGCAACTCCGGCGGGTCCGGCAGAGGCGCGATCTCCCCTTCAGCCGTCTTGCCTTCCGCGTCCAGCGTGCCCGCGACCGCGATCAGCCCCATATCGCCCGGCAGATCGTCCAACGACGTCCCATTGCCCAGGAGATCGTCGAGCTTGTTCGCTCGGGGATACACGATGTCCGTCGCCTTCTCAGCCACCAGCCGGTCCGTCAGCTCCTGCTTCACCTGCTCGAACGTCTTTTCGCTGCCCGGCGTGATGCGCGTGACCTTCACCACGAACCAGCCCAGCCCCCCCTTGATCGGGCCGCTCACCGCGCCCGTCTGCGCCGCGAACACCGTCTTCGCCAGATCGGGGTCGGGGAACTGTTCGGCGCTGGCATCGTCGACCGGAAGCGCCACCGCATCCTCGGCCTTCGCCGCCGCCTGAATCGCCACCCAATCGTCCGTGCCCGCCGGCACCGCGCGCCAAGCGTCGAACAGCTTGCGGGCCTTCGCCTCATCCTGCACCGCGATCACCTGCGCGGATCGCTTTTCCGGCGTGATGTAACCGGCCTTCGCACGGTCATAGGCAGCGTGCAGCTCCTCGTCCGTCACCGGCACCTCGGTCGCGACCGATTTCGTCGACAGGATCACCGCCTTGATGCGGCGGTATTCCGGCGTGACATAGCTGTCCGGGTGGTTGTCGTACCAGCGCCGCAACGTTGCCTCATCCGGCGGCGCGATCGCGGGGGCACGAGCGAACGGAAACTCCACCATGTCCGCCCCGCGCTTTTGTGTCACCGCCTGATACACCGGCGCCGATTCCACCAGCGGCGCCTGAACCCCCGCCGTGATCGCGCCCAGCAACTGGTTGCTCGTCAGCTCACCGCGCACCGATTGCAGGAAACGCGCCTCCGTCAGGCTGTTGCTGGCCAGCACCTGATCGAATTGCAATTTGCTGAACCGCCCCGAGGCATCCCTGAACACCGGCATCCCCCTCACCGCCTCGGCCAGCACCCCGCTTGGCGTTTGCAGATGCATATCGGCGATCAGCGCCGTCATCGACGCCTCCGCGATCATCCGTTGCAGCGTCCGGTCCGCGACCTGACGCTTCATCTCCGTCGTCACTTCCTGTCCGGGCGGGATCTGCTGTGTCGCCACCGACAGGGCACGCTGGTACTCGGCCTGGAAGGCCGGCGCCTCGATCGTCTGGCCCCCGATCTTCGCGACATAGCTCGACGAGGTCCCGATCAGCCGCAGCACGTCGTTGCCGATTCCCCAGATCACGAACGTCACGACCATGATCAGGAAGAACCCCTTCACGTACCAGGTATCCAGGGCGCGGCGGAAAGACGAGATCATTCACATAGGTTCCCGATGACGGAGGCGGCAGCATATAGAAGCAAGGGCACCGCTTTGCCAGCCAGCCCAAACTCCTGGTAGGGGAGGGGTCTCAGGAGGAATCGCACCCATGCGCCAATTGATCGCGGGGAACTGGAAGATGTTCGGCTTGACGCAGGAGGCCGCTGCCATCGCCACCCCCCTTCTGGCCGCCGGTCCGCTCGGCCGCGACCTGCTGGTCTGCCCCCCCGCGACCCAGATCGCCGCCGTCGCGCGAATCCTCGCGGGCAGCCCGGTCGCCATCGGCGGTCAGGATTGCCATACCGAGGTCCAGGGCGCCCATACCGGCGACATCTCCGCCGCCATGCTGCGCGACGCCGGCGCATCGCACGTCATCCTCGGCCATTCCGAACGCCGCCAGAACCACGGCGAAACCGATGAACTGGTCCAGGCCAAGGTCCGAGCAGCCGTGGCCGCCGGCCTCACCCCAATCGTCTGCGTCGGCGAATCCGACGCCGAACGCCAGGCCGGCTGGGAAACCGGGGTGGTCGGCAAGCAGCTGAAGGGCAGCCTGCCCGACGATTTCGCCGGCATAATCGCGTACGAACCGCTGTGGGCCATCGGCACCGGCCGCACGGCGACCGAGGGCGACGTCGCCGCCATGCACCGCTTCATCCGCGAAACCCTGGCCCGCCGATTCGGCGCCGCCGGCGAATCGATCTCGATCCTCTACGGCGGCTCCGTCCGCCCCGCCAACGCCGCCTCCTTGCTGGCCGTGCCGCATGTCGGCGGCGCCCTGGTCGGCGGCGCCAGTCTCAACGCAGGGCAATTTCTGGAAATCGCGAGGGCCTGATGATCACGCTGCACGACTTGGCCGGGGCCGACCCCGATCTGCGCTTCAGCCCCTATTGCTGGCGCACCAAATTCGCTCTCGCCCACAAGGGCCTGCCAACTGACTCGCAACCCTGGCGCTTCACCGACACGGACAAGATCGCGTTTTCCGGCCAGGCCCGCGTCCCGGTCATCCAGGACGGCAACACGGTCGTGTCCGACAGCTGGGCCATCGCGGTCTATCTGGACCAGACCTACCCCGACACCCCGATCCTCGGTGGCCCCCTCGGGCAGGCACACGCGCGTTTCATCAACGCCTGGGCCGACTCGGTCCTGCTGCCCGGCATCGCCACCCTGATCGTGCGAGACCTGCTCGATGTCGTGGCCGAAAAGGACCGCGACTATTTCCGCACCAGCCGCGAAACCCGCTTCGGCCGCACGCTGGAGGAAGTTCAGGCCGGCCGGGAAGACCGGGTCGCCGCGTTCCGGGCGTCGTTGACGCCGCTGCGGGTGGCGTTGCAGGGCCGGCCCTGGCTCGGCGGGGCGCAGCCGAGCTACGCCGATCATATCGTGGCCGGCACGCTGATGTGGCCGAGATGCACAAGCAAATTCCCCGCCATCGCCGCCGACGGACCGATAGCCGAATGGTTTGGCCGGGTGCTGGACCTCTACGGCGGGTTCGGCCGGTCCGCGAAGACGGTGTGAGTTATCACCGGGTGAACGGCAGCCGGCACCTTGCTGCAACTCGTCAGGGCAATCGGGCAAAGATCCCGAAACGAAAACCCTGAGTTTTCCGTCCTGTCCGGCGCGTCCAAGCCGGTAGGCAGGACCGCTTCCGTTCACCGCGAAGGCCTGAACCGCGCGAAATTTCCAGCGAAACAGCAACCAGCTGTCCCCGCCCACCGTATCGTCTTCGTGCCTTCGCGCCTTCGTGTTGAAAAAAATCGGTGCCTCCACCAGTCGCCGGCGGCAACGTGGCCGGTATCGTCGAGCCCGCACATTCCCCCGATTGCCCCGTGCAAGTCATGGCGAGGGCTTGTGAAATGGATGGTCCGCTTTTAACCTGATCCCCTACTACGGCCGGAACGGCCGTCCACCCAGGGAACGCCGGCGAAATCGGTTGGGAAGTGGGGCGCACGAGATGGCTCAGCTTACGATTATCAGCGAAACCGGTATGTTTCATTCCGTCTGTCGCTGCACTTGGCCAAACGGCGTAAAATGGTATGGATTCGCACCATTAAAGCATCGTGAACCGCACGGCCAGGGGGCGGTCCATACAGAATCGCGCGCCCAGTATATCAACCATTATATATCGTTCGATATTGCCGATTTTTTGTTGCAATCGGCAATAAAGAGCGCGGTCGATAAATACAAGGACGCCACCTATACGATCGGCGTGCGCGATTGCGTTAGCTTCTCGGCCGATGTCGCGCGCGGCTGTAATCTTGCAGTTCCGCTTGTCAATATGACACCGTGGGGTCTGATCCAGATTCTCCGAGTCAATAACTACACGAAATTGCAGTAACGCCTAAGGCAACGCGCAAAAATTACCGCTCCAAGTCGCGGCGGTCTCGTTACATCGTCATGGCCCGGCTCGTTTAATTTTGCACGTTGCCTAAGCGTAAATGATTGCTCGGCCCTGACCCCACCGCCGCAAAACCCGCGCCGAACCAATCCGGTCCTCTTGGCCGGCGGCCCCGATGCGCGCCCAAACCGAAAAAAACCGGGCACGAATGCGCCACCCTTGCCCCCGCCCAGCCACCAATGCCAAACCATCCCCATGCCCCGCCCCCGCTTCCACCCCCTCCGCATCACCGCCATCCGCCAGGACACCCCGGAAGCGGTCGTCCTGACCCTCGAAGTCCCCCCCGACCTACAAAAAGCCTACCGCTTCACCCCCGGCCAATACCTAACCCTTCGCACCACCATCGAAGGCCAGGACGTCCGCCGCAGCTACTCCATCTGCTCCGCCCCCACCGACCCCACCCTGCAAGTCGGCATCAAGCGCGTGGAAGGAGGCCTGTTCTCCACCTGGGCCAACACCGAGCTGAAACCCGGCGACACAATCCAGGTCAAGACGCCCGAGGGCCGCTTCGGCCTGACGCCCGACCCCCAGGCCACCCGAACCTACGCCGCCTTCGCCGCCGGCTCCGGCATCACCCCCATCCTCTCCCTCGTGAAAACGCTCCTCCCGGCCGAACCAGCCGCCCGGTTCTTCCTCTTCTGCGGCAACCGCACCACCGACAGCATCATGTTCCGCTCGGAGATCGAAGACCTCAAGGACAAATATCTCTCCCGCCTTTCCGTCTTCCACGTCCTATCCCGCGAGGATCAGGACACACCCATCCTCAACGGCCACCTCGACGCCGAAAAACTCCGTGCTCTCGCGAAAATGCTTCCCAAAATCGACCACGCCTTCGTCTGCGGCCCCCAACCGATGATCGAGGCCCTTCCCAAAGCCCTGGCCCAGCTCGGCATCCCCCACATTCACACCGAACGCTTCACCCCCGCGGCCGACGCCCGCACCGCCCCGCGTCCGATCCCCGCGAACGAACAACCCGCCGCCATGGTCGCCATCGTTTATGAAGGCACCCGCACCGAAATCCCCGTGGCGAAAAACGAAACAATCATCGACGCCGCTATCCGCGCCGGCCGCAACCCGCCCTTCTCCTGCAAAGCCGGCATGTGCTGCACCTGCCGAGCCAAACTGCTCGACGGCAAGGTCGAAATGGCGGTGAACTACTCGCTGGAACCTTGGGAGATCGCCGCCGGCTTCGTCCTGACCTGCCAGGCCACCCCGACCACGGACCGGGTCACCATCGATTACGACCAGGTCTGATCGCCAACCTCGATCTCGTCGTACCGCTTCACCCGGTACACCACGAACGAAACGAGCCAGCAAAGCAGGAATAACCCCACGATCGCGAAACCGATCGACCCGAAATTGTCGTTCATCGCCCCGATCGCCCCCCAGAACCCGCCGCCATCCGTCAGGCCCAGTCGGTCCCCGATCAAATTCAGCGTCTCCAGACCGCCCACCGCGACCGCCACCACCACCGAGGTCGCGGTGATCGTTAAATTGTAATACAGCTTCCGGATCGGCTTCACGAACGCCCAGCCATAGGCGCCCAGCATCAGAATACTGTCCGTCGTGTCCATCAACGACATCCCCGCGGTGAACAACGCCGGAAACACCATGATCGACCAAACCGGCACGCCCTGGGCCGCCTGCGTCGCCGATATCCCCAGCACCCCTATTTCGGTCGCCGTATCGAACCCCAACCCGAACAGAATGCCGAGCGGATACATGTGCCAGCTCCGCTCCACCAGCCGGAAGAACCGCCGGAACAGCCGCCCCAGCAACCCCCGGTTCGCCAGCGCCAGATCGAGGTCCTCCTCCACGAACCGCCCGCCCGAGCGCACCGTCCGAAACGTCCGATAAATCGAAAGCAGCACCAAAAAATTCGCCGCCCCGATCGCGAACAGAAAGAACGCCGAAACCAACGTCCCGACGAACCCGCCGAAATGCACAAGGCTGTCGAAACGGGACTGCATCGTCGCCGCGATCGCAACGGACAGCGCCACCACGATCGTCGAATGCCCGAGCGAGAAGAAGAACCCGACCCCCACCGGTCGCTCCCCCGCCTGCATCAGTTTGCGCGTGACGTTGTCGATCGCCGCGATATGGTCCGCGTCGAACGCATGCCGAACACCGAACGTGTAGGCGAGCGCGGATGTCCCCAGCAGCACCGGATAGTCTCGGAACGCCGAGTAGGCCCAAATCCACGCCGCCACGTTGGCCCCGATCAGCAGCAAATAAACACCGGCGATCCTGCCCCGGACATCCTCAGCCAGAAACTGCCGCATCGCCTACTCCGCCTGCCCGGCTTTGTGCGCGAGCAGCGCCATCAGCCGCCGGTCCCGCCACTCCTGCCGCACTGCCTGCATGTTCATCGGCAACTCCGCCCGCCGCGCATCCTGCAACCGCCCAACCAGTGCCTCGTCCCAATCCAGCGGAGTCATCTGTTCCTGCATCTTCGCATAGAGCGGCCCGTACCGGTCGCAATAATCCGCCAGCCCCCCCGGCGCGTTCAGGTCGATCGTCTCCAGCGGCCCCATGAAGCTCCACCGCAGCCCCAGCCCGTGCTTCACCAGCGCGTCCAGATCGGTGGGAGAAATCGCATCCTCCGCGATCAGCCGGAACGCCTCCGCCAGCAACGCCCCCTGCAGCCGGTTCAGCGCGAACCCATCCTTTTCCTTCTTCACCGTCGCCGGCACCTGACCGGCCTCGGTCATGATCGCCCGCGTCCGCGCCACAGTCGCTGCATCCGTCCAAGGCGCCGGGCAGATCTCGACCAGGGGGATCAGATATGGCGGGTTCACCGGATGCGCGACCAAACACCGATGCCGCCCGCGCACCTCCTCGGTGAAGGCGCTGGCGGGTATCCCGCTGGTCGAGCTCGCCAGAATCGCGTCCGCCCGAGCCAGCCGGTCCAACTCCTTGAACAGCGGGATTTTGACATCGACCCGTTCGGGCCCGTTCTCCTGCACATATGCCGCGTCCCGCAGCGCATCCGCCAACTGCCGCATTGGCTGAATCCGCGCCAGCACTGTCGCCGGTTCCTCGCCCAGCAGCCCGTTGGCACGCAGTTCCGGCAGCCGTTCGGCGATGAAATCCAGCGCCGGCTGCACCGCCTGCGGAAACTGATCCCACAGCGCCACCTCGAACCCGGCCCTGGCAAACACAATCGACCACGCTCGGCCAATCAGACCGGCGCCGATCACGGCAACTTGCGTCATGCACCACTCCTGTTTCACAGCGTGACCACCGCGGGTCTGAATCACGCGACCAATCCAAGCCCGGGTGCGGGATGCGCGCATCTTCCAGCGCGCATCCCGCACCCGGGACCACCAAACCACCACAACCGCCCCGCTTGCGCCAGCGCCCAACCGGCGCCACCTTGCGCCCCGAACGCAGTATGGGAGACGGACAATGAGCGGTACCAACAAATCCAAGGTCGCGGTGCTGGACGACTGGCAGGGAGTCGCACGCGTCTCGGCCGACTGGTCCCAACTGGAAGCCCGTGCCGACGTCACCATTTTCCAGGACGCTTTCAGCGATGAGGACGACGCCGTCGCCAAACTCGCCGATTTCGACATCGTGCTGTCGATGCGTGAGCGCACCCCGCTGCCCGCGACCCTCATCGACCGCCTGCCGAAACTGCGCATGCTCGGGATGACCGGCGCCCGCAACGCCTCGCTCGACACCCCCGCCTGCACCGCGCGCGGCATTCCCGTCTGTGCGACCTCCGGCGGCGGCTATGCCGATTCGGCCACCGCCGAACTTGCGCTCGGCCTGTTGCTCGCCGCCGCCCGGGGCATCCCACGCGGCGACGCCAACATGCGCGGCGGCACCTTCCAGATGGGCGTCCCCGTTGGCATCGGCCTCGCCGGCAAGACCATGGGCATCATCGGCCTCGGCCGGCTCGGCGGCTATATGGCCACCTACTGCAAGGCGCTCCGCATGAACGTGATCGCCTGGAGCCAGAACCTCACCGCCGAACGCTGCGCCGAAATGGGTGTGACCCAGGTGACCAAGGACGAACTGGTCGCCCAGTCCGACGCCATGTCGGTGCACCTGGTGCTGTCCCCACGCTCCCGCGGTCTGATCGGCGCGGCCGACATCGCCCGGATGAAAAAAGGCGCCATCCTGATCAACACGTCCCGAGGCCCCATCATCGACGAAGCCGCCATGGTCGCCGCCGTCAACGCCGGCAGGATCGTCGCGGCACTCGACGTCTACGACAAGGAACCGCTGCCCGCCGGCCACCCCCTCCGTTCCGCACCCAACACCGTGCTGATGCCGCACATGGGCTACGGCGTGAAGGAAACCTGGGACGGGTTCTACCCGCAGATGATCGAAAACGCGCTGGCGTTCCTGGACGGCAAGCCCGTGCGGGTGACGAACCCCGAGGTGTTGAAGGGGTAAGCGGCACAAACGGGAGGGGAGGGGCGATCGTAAATCCCGCCCCCAACCCCCACCTTGACCCTAACACCCCACAAGCTAACCATCCCCCACCAATCCAACGGAGAGAAACCCCATGCGCGCCTGGGCCGTCGTCGAAAACGGGAAACCCCTCAAGGAAATCGAACTCCCCACCCCCGAACCCAAGGGAACCGAAGTCCTCCTCGAAGTCACCCATTGCGGCGTCTGCCACTCCGACCTCCACATCTGGGAAGGCTACTACGACGTCGGCGGCGGCCAAAAAATGTCCCTGACCGACCGAGGCGTCACCCTCCCGCTCGCCATGGGCCATGAAATCGTCGGCCGTGTCGTCAAGCTCGGCCCCGACGCCACCGGCGTCAAACCCGGCGACCTCCGCATCGTCTTCCCCTGGCTCGGCTGCGGCACCTGCCCAACCTGCCTCGCCGAGGAAGACAACATGTGCACCGTCGCCGCGCGCAGCCTCGGCGTCTATCAGAACGGCGGCTACGGCACCCACGTCATCGCCCCGTACCCGCGGCATCTCGTCGACCCCGGCACCCTCGATCCCGCCCTCGCCGCGACCTATGCCTGCTCCGGCATCACCGTCTTCTCCGGTATCAAAAAGGCCATGGCCACCCCCGGCTACACGCCGTCCGAGGCGATCGTCCTGGTCGGCGCCGGCGGCCTCGGCCTGAACGCCATCGCCGTTCTGAAGGCGTTGAAACACCAGAACATCATCAGCGTCGACATCAGCCCCGAAAAGCGCGCGGCAGCGGCCGCCGCCGGCGCCCACAAGACCGTCGACGGCAACGGCGACGGCGTCACCCAACGGATTATCGAGGCCGCCGGCGGGCCCGTCCTCGCCGTCATCGATCTCGTCAATGGCACCGCCACCGCCCGCTTCGCCTTCGCCGCTTTGCGCAAAGGCGGCAAGCTCGTCCAGGTCGGACTGTTCGGCGGCGAACTGATGCTGCCGCTGCCCATCATGGCGATCCGCGCGCTGACGGTGCAGGGCAGCTACGTCGGCAACCCCAAGGAACTGCGGGAACTCGTGGCCCTCGCCCAATCCGGCCAACTGCCCGCGCTGCCCGTCGAAACCGTGCCGCAAAGCCAGGCCGATAGCGCATTGATGCGCCTGCGCGACGGCAAGGTCACCGGCCGTCTCGTCCTGAAAGCGGAGGCTGCGTAACACCATGTCCGGCACCAACCAACTGCGCCAGTCCGTCGTCCTCAAACGTCGCCCCAAAGGCGAACCCCGCGTCGAGGATTTCGAAACCGTCACCGAACGCCTGCCCGAACCCGGGGCAGGGGAGGTCGTCACCCGGACCTTGTGGCTGTCGATCGACCCCTACATGCGCGGCCGCCTGCGGGAGGAACAGACCTACGCCGCCGCCATTCAGATCGGCGAAGTCATGACCGGCGAAAGCGTCGGCGAAGTCATCGCCTCCGCCGATCCCCGCTTCGCGGTTGGCGATATCGTCGTCGGCTCCCGCGGCTGGCAGACCCATTCGGTCACGCCCGGCGATCGTCTCGTCAAAATCCCCCACGGCGTCCACCCATCCACCTACCTCGGCGTGCTCGGTATGCCCGGTGCCACGGCCTATGCCGGTGTGACGGAAATCATCAAGCCCAAGAAAGGTGAAACCATTGTCGTGTCGGCCGCGTCCGGCGCGGTCGGTTCGGTCGCGGGCCAGATCGCCAAACGCGCCGGCGCCCGCGTGGTCGGTATCGCCGGCGGGGCTGAGAAATGCTTGTGGGTCCAGGATAATCTTGGTTTCGACGATTGTATCGATCACCGTTCCATCGATCTCGCCAGGGAACTGCGCACCGCCTGCCCAAACGGCATCGATGGCTACTTCGAAAATGTCGGCGGCGCCGTCCAGCAGGCCGTCTTCGACCAACTCAACCGCCACGCCCGCGTCGCCATGTGCGGCATGGTCTCGCAGTATAACGAGGCCGAATTCCCCCCCGGCCCCAATCTCGGCTTCGTCGTCGGCAAGGCCGTCCTGATCCAGGGCTTCATCGTCTCCGATCGCCCCGAGCGGCTGCCGGAATGGCGCAAACTGGCGACGCCATGGGTCGCCGATGGCAGCCTCGTCTACCGGGAGGATATCCACGACGGTCTGGAACGCGCACCCGAAGCGCTGGCCGGTATCCTCGGCGGACGGAACTTCGGCAAACTCCTGATCCAGGTCGCGTACCAGAAGGGCTAACAGACCGCCGGCCTGTCGGGCCGGGTCGGATGTCATATGCAACCTGGGATAGAAAAGACTTGACACGGCCGCGCGGTTCGTTCATGGTATGTTACATGAACGACGCGCCCACCAACAACCCGGCCGACGCCGCCGCAAAGCCAAGGGAAACCACCCCCGAAGCTCAAGCGGCAAAACCGTCCGCGTCCCAGGTGCTCATCGGCGTCATAAAATGCCTCATCGGCGCCGGCCTCGAACGCCTCGCCATCCTCCGATCCAACCC
>CAIRCM010000194.1 GCA_903877125.1 uncultured Acetobacteraceae bacterium
CGAGCGCCGGAACCTTGTTCCGCGTCTTCTGTGGCTCGCGCCCGTGGGCGATGAGCTGATTGATGGTCGGCATGGAGCCTGATTCCCAATTCTGTATCGCCGCACCTGTATTGTTCAGTCGCGGTCGCGAATAACAGACAAATCCCGCCGGCGTGAGAATGATCCCACCCCGCGGGGTCCCTGAAGCAAACGGCCTAGGCTACCCCAGTGGGGCGGCGGCGCCGCTAGCATCTTTGGCCTGCGATCCGGCGACCATCCTTGAATAACCAGGGGTGGGCCGAGGGCGCGGAACCTAGTTGCGGGCCTT
The DNA here is from genome assembly GCA_903877125.1 of uncultured Acetobacteraceae bacterium. GTDB lineage: Bacteria > Pseudomonadota > Alphaproteobacteria > Acetobacterales > Acetobacteraceae > Rhodopila. The sequence goes on from CAIRCM010000194.1 coordinate 308, forward strand.
CAGAGAGTCAAGCGGTTCGGCGAAGGATTCCGCAACCAAGATTCGCAACCCGGATTTGGCGCGCAAGTCGAAGCCGGCAAATCAAAAAACACCGGCTCGACAAGCACGAATCCGTCACTCCTTCGGCATCGTCGCAATCAGCGCGGGCTGCTGCGCGAAGGCCTCGTACCAAGCCGTCAGCTTGGGATGACCGGGGCGCCAGGGCTCACCGCCATAGCGGAAGTCGAGATAGCCCAGCGCGCACGCCACGGCGATTGTGCCTATGTCCAGGCCCGTCCCCGGCAGCGCGGCTTCCAGCGCGTCCACGGTGCGAGCCATGGCCGCCTTGTGGCGCGCGATCAGGGCATCCCGAGCGGCTTCCTTGGGTTTGGCGAGTTCGCCCCGGCAGGGGACGGCGGCGTCCAGGATGCCATCGCCCATGGCCTGCAGTTTCAAGGCCGCCCAACGCGCCGGGCCGGCCGCGGGGAACAGCTTCGGCGCGTCCCCGATGCTATCCAGGTATTCGCAAATCACGGGGCTGTCGAACAAAGCCTGGCCATCGTCGGTCACAAGGCAGGGCACCCTGGACAACGGATTGTCACCCAGCAGATCGGGCGGAGAGGCATGCGGATTGGACGGATGCTTTTCGATCCGCCCATCCAACCCACGCAGGATGGCGCACACCATGACTTTGCGGACGTAAGGGCTGGTGCCCGAGTAGTAGATTTTCACGCGTGATATCCCTTCAGAATCGGTCTTTCTTGCCGCGCACATCGGCCAGGCTGGCAGCATTCTTGGCGAGCAGGAACGGATTGGCTGCCAGTTCGTCCGACAGCAGCGACGGGACGGACGGCACACCCGCGGCACGCTGTTGCCGGACCTCGGCGATGCGGGCCTGGAGCGCGGCGTTGTCCGGGTCGACCGACAGAGCGAACCTGCCGTTCGACTCGGTATATTCATGGCCGCAGCACAGCTTGGTGTTGCCCGGCAGCGCGGCGAGTTTGCGCAGGCTTTCGAACATCTCCCCGGCGGTGCCCTCGATCAGGCGGCCGCAGCCCAGGCTGAACAGGGTGTCGCCCGAAAGCAGCACCGGCCCCTCGGGAAAGAAGAAGTTGATCTGGCCGCGGGTGTGGCCGGGCGTGTCGATGACCTGGCCCTTGGCGTTGCCGAGGGGAACGATGTCGCCTTCCTTTACCGCGACATCCAGTTTGGGAAGGCGATGCGCATCCACGGCCGCACCCACCACCTTGCAGTTGAAATGCGCCCGCACCTCATCCACACCCGCCGTGTGGTCGGCGTGGTGATGGGTCAGCAGGATCAGGTCCAGCCGGCCGCCCGCGGCCTCGATCGCTGCGATGATCGGCTTGGCGTCGGCGGGATCGACGATCGCGGTGGCGCCTGTCTCGCTGTCCTTCAGCAGCCAGGCGTAGTTGTCGTTCAGGATGGGAACGGGTTGCGCGGATATCGTCATAATCAGGACCTTTCGCGGTACCGCCGTGGACCGGCATGTGTGATATAGCATCGCGGCATGGCAGCCGATGCGCAAGCGACCGCCGCGTTCTACACCTCGGCCCGGGGTGCCGTCACCGCGCGCCTGCTGCGGGAGCGGCTGACGGCCATCTGGCCGCGCCTGCCGAACCAGTCGCTGCTGGGCATCGGGCACACCGCCCCGTACCTGAGACTATGGCGCGAGCACGCGCGCCGCTGCATCGCCCTGACCCCGGCACAAATGGGCGCCGCACGCTGGCCCGCCGGTGCACCCAGCCTCGCCTGCTCGGCGGAGGAGGACGCGCTGCCGTTCCCCGACCTCAGCTTCGATCGGATTCTCCTCGTTCATGGGCTGGAATCGGCCGAAAGTGCACGCCGGATGTTGCGCGAGGTATGGCGGGTGCTGAAGGACGATGGCCGTGTGCTGATCGTCGCACCCAACCGAACGGGGATGTGGGCGTATTGGGAGAGCACGCCGTTCGGCCATGGCCACCCCTATTCGGTTCGGCAACTGGACCAACTGCTGGCGGCGGGGCTGTTTCGGGCGGAACGGCATGACGCGGCGTTGTGGGTGCCGCCGTCACGCATGCGGCTGGTCCTTCGCGCGGCGCCGTTGATCGAGCGGGCCGGGCGAAGGATGGTGCCGGCTCTCGCGGGCGTGACGATCGTGGAGGCGGTGAAGGATGTCTACGCGGCGATGCCGGTGCGGGCGGTCATGCGGCGGCGGCTGGTGCTGGCGGAGGCGGGGTAGGCGGCAGCGAGCGCCCCGCCCCGAGCAGAGACGATTATGGCAGCGTCCGATCCAGCCATGCCGCAACCAGGTCGGTAACCGCGTCCTCCCGCCCTTTGTAGAAGTGATCGCAATTCGGCACGATCTCCACATCGCATGGGCCGGCCGACCGCTTGGCGAAGGCCTCGGCGGGGTAGGTGTCCGGATTTTCCTGATCGCCGCGAATATACAGCGTCGGACATGCGATCTTCGGGGCGAGTTCCAGCGGGGATGGCATCTCGGTCAACCGGTCGAGGAAACTTTCGGCCGTGATCACATACCACCAGCCCGGCACCAGCATCAGTTCGCGCCCTCGCCCTTCGGCCACCAGATCACGTGCCCGCTGTGTGATCTCGTCCAGGCGGTGGGCGGCGAGCAACCCCGAGCGGCTGGTTTTCGCCAGACCGTCGCGGCCACCGCCGTGCGCGGACAGCAGCACCAGGGCCGGCGTTCGGGGATGCGCTGCGACGTGCGCGACGCCGAGCATCCCGCCGTTGCTGTGCCCGATCACGACCGGATCGGGAAAGCCCTGGGCTGCCATCCAGGCGGCGGCGATGGCGTTGTCCTCGATCCCCTCGCGGGTGAGTTGGAACGCCGCGCCCTCGGCTGCTCGGCTGTCGCGGATGGACATGATGTCGTGGCCGCGCCGGTTGAACGCCAGACAGACAAAGCCGAGGCAGGTCAAAGCCGGTGGCAGGAAGCGCGGCGCACCGACATAGAAATTCATGGTATTGCCATGAAACAGCATGACCGCACCGCGCACGGGCCCACCGTCCGGCCGGTGCAGCGCACCGTCGAGCGGGGTGGTCGGCGTCGCGATCGAGATCAGTTCGGTACGCACGATCAGAACTCGGAAAAGCCGGAGCCTCGGGACGTGACGCCGCGACCATGTGCCGTTTCGATCCAGCCGAATTCCTTGAGAATCTGCTGGCTGTAGGTCACGCGCCCGTTCACCCGGTCGGCCGGCTCGCTGGCCAACAGCAGTGCTGCGCGGGCCATCATGGACGGCGGTTCGGCGACGGGGTCGTCCATGCCGGTGACGAGCTTGTGGTGGATGGTGCCGGGCGTCGCCACCAGGTTGGATGGGGACACCGCGGAAATTGCAATCCCGCGGTGCTGCGCGACCTCCTGCGCGAGGCCTTGGGTGAAGCGTTCCAGTGCCGCCTTGGTAGCGCCGTACATGGTGTTGCCGCGGATCTTGTGGTCCTCGTAGGGACCGCGTCCGGGGCCGATCCCCGAGCCGGAACTGATGTTGACGATGGCGCCGGACCGACGCGGGATCATGTCGTTCAGGACTTCCTTCGACAGCATGAACGGCGCGTGGACGTTCACCGCGAAGCAGCGCCACCAGCGATTGGTCGCGAGGTCCATCGTCGGCAGATAGTAGGACAACGCCGCGTTGTTCACGAGGATATCCACCGGGCCGTACGCCGCTCGGGCGGCAGCGACGAGGGCGAGACAGTCGGATTCGTTGGAGATATCGGCCGCCGCGGCCCTTGCCTCGCCGCCCTTGTCCTTGATCAGTTGAACGGTGCGACTGAGGGAGCCCTCCAGAAACCGGTGGTCCCCCTCGTGCAATGTCCGGGCGGAGACGACGACCTTCGCCCCTTCACTGGCGAAAAGTTCCGCGATCGTCTGGCCGATGCCGCGACTGGCGCCGGTGACGATCGCGACCTTGCCGCTCAGCCTGCCCATGTCACATCCCTTCTTTGACGAACCTGTTCCGAAGCACACCGAGGCCGGTCAATTCAACCTCCACCACATCCCCATGCACCAGGTCGGGGGAGGTGCCGTCGGTCCCCATCCACATCACGTCGCCGGGATAGAAGGTGATGTATTTGCTGGTCTCGGCGAGGAAGTGGCGGATGCTGAAGATCATGTCGTTGGTCTTGAAGCGTAGGTCTTCCTTGCCATTGACCCGGATCACCGTCTCCATCGCGTCCAGATCGACGTCGGTATCGATCCAGGGACCCATCGGCTTGAAGGTGTCGCTGTTCTTGCCGCGCCAGAAGGTGCGGTCACCGCGCTGCCAGGTGCGTTCGCTCACGTCGTTGCCGATGGTGAAGCCGAAGACGCAGTCCATCGCGTTTTCTTCGGTCAGGTGCTTGGCTTTCTTGCCGATGACGACGACCAGTTCGCCTTCGTAGTTCATCTTGGGCGGCGCGTCGGCCGGGATCACCACGTCTTCGTCATGCGCGATCAGGGCGTTGTTGGCGCGGTAGCCGATATCGGCCTTCGCGGGGAACACCGGCTCGACCCCGCGCTTATGCGCCATTTCGCGGATATGGGCGGCGTAGTTGATGCCGGCACAATAGAATGTCGGCGGAATGACCGGGATTTCGATCTTCACATCCGACAATTTATGGGTCTGGCCGTTCGGCTTGGCCTCACCCCAGGGTGCCCCATCGATTTCGGTGACCGTATCGCCGTTCAGCGACCCATAGGCGATGTGGTTATCCTTGGAAAAACGTATCCAGCGCATTTCTTGGTTCCTTTGTCGGGTTCAGGCCGCGAGCCTTAGAGCAAGATAGGGTCAAGTTGCCCCTATCTTGCTCTGTAAGTCTTTGTTTGATCGCGTGATTCACGCCGCCGTGCGGTTCCACCTCTGGCGATCACGCTCTATGGGGCGGAGGAATTCGGGATCGAAAACCTTGGTCGCCATCACCTGGCACCGGCGCATCAGGCGGATTTCGTCCGGGCCGTAGTCGTCGATGGCGCGATGGATGGTGCTGAGGTGATCCCAGATCAGCAGATCGTTCTCGTTCCACACATGGGTGTAGCGGAACCGCATCTCCAGCTGATGCTTGAACAGATAGTCCAGCATCGCGTCGCTTTCGGCTTCCGGCAGTTCATTGATCCGGGTCGCGTAGCCGGGGTTGCAGTAAAGGATTTTTCGGCCGCTGATCGGATGGGTCAGGATCAGCTTGTGCACCACCGGCGGACGCCGCCTGCGCTGTTCCTCGGTCATCGGCGGGCGCCCGCTGTTGCGGTCGCGGCGCATGTGCTCCCAGAATTTCTCGAAATCATGGGTTGCGGTCATGTTTTCCAACCGCGTTTTCAATGCCTCCGGCAGCGCGTCATAGGCTGCGGCCATGTTGCCGAACTCCGTCCCGCCCAGTGCGACGCCGTTTCGGCGCGGGACCTTGATCCCATAGAGCACGTTCACGAAACCCCTGATGTCCCGGTACGACATGTCCGTGTGCCAATCCTGCCCTGCATCCGGGGACCCGATATAGGCCCCGTTTTCCTTGATGTTCGACAGAATGCCCACGAGGGCCAGGGGATCGGCGATCCCATTCGGATCGACCCGCGACGGACCCTGGATTTCCCCGAACTGGACGGAGAAACGGTAGACGTCGATGGGTTCCAGATGCTGGTCGGGGAAGCGCAATACGCCGTGGTCCCCCAAGGCTTTGAGAATTTGGCCGAAATCGCTCTCGGACAACGGCTTGGCCAGATCCGCGCCGGACACGGTGGCACCGAGTGTGGCGCCGGTGGGTTCGATGGTCAGCATCGTGCTGCTCCCTCCTGTCACTTGGCGGTCAGGATAGGCCTGGACCGAGCGTCTGGCTACTTCGCGGGGTGAACGAAATGGAGCGAGGTCGACTCGCCCCGGTCGGGATCGACGACGAATCCCTTGCGCGCGGCCCAAAACAGCTTCTGCCAGTAGAGCGGGATGATCGCCCCATCGTCCATGGCGATCCGCGTTGCCTCGGCCAGCAGTTGGTTGCGCTTGGCTTCGTCGAACTCGGCGGCCGCGCGGCTCAGCACGGCGTCGAATTCCTTGTTGGAGTAGCGGGCGCGGTTCAACGATCCGGTCCCGGCGGTGGCATCGAAAGTCGCCAGCACACCTGTCATGCCGTTGAGCGAGGAGCTGCCGATCGTGCCGTAGCTGAAATCGAAGACGCTGAATTTCCGCTGCGTCGCCGAGGGCGCGTAGACGTTGTACGGCATCACCTCGACCCCGTTCACCTTCAGCCCACCCCTGGTGAACATCTGGCCCATCGCCTGCATCAGTTGGGAATCATTGGGGAACCGGTTGTTGGAGCCGTGGATCGTCAGGCCGAACCCGTCGGGATAGCCGGCCTCGGCCAACAGCTTGTGCGCCTCGGTCAGATCGAACGGCTTGGGCTTGAGCGAAGGGTCGTGGCCGCCCATCCCCTCCGGCACGATCTGGCCCGCCGGCTCGCCGGCACCGGCCAGAACCCGATCGACGATTCCGGCACGATTGACCATCTTGGACATCGCCAGACGCACGCGACGATCCCGCAACGGGTTCTTCGCCAGCGGTTTTCCGTCCTTGTCGGTGAGGAACGGGCTATCGTCGCGCCCCTGATCCATCGCCACATAGACGAGGCGTGTCGAGACAGCCGAAAACAGCGTCACGTCCTCGCGGTGCTGGAAAATGCCAATATCAGACGGCGGAATTTGCTCTATCACGTCGACCGACGCCGACAGCAGCGCCGCCGACCGCGCCGCGGGGTTGGACAGGAAGCGGAGCGTGACGGTGCTGAACTCCGGCTTGCCGTCCCAATATTCCGGATTGGCATCCATCACCACCCGATCGCCCGGCAGCCAGGCCTTGAACCGATATGGCCCCGTGCCGATCATCGCCTTTCCCGCATTGAAATCGGCGCTGGTCACATCCGGCCCGAGGGCAGCGGGGATGATAAAGATGCGTCCGGCCAGATCCATCAGCAGCGGCACCGGCGTATCGGTGTGGATCCGAATGGTGTGCGGGTCGACGATTTCGGTTTCCTTCACCGACCGCACGAAGCTCGACAGCGGGCCGGGCGAGTTCGGCACACTGCGCGCGCGCTTCAGCGAATACGCGACATCGGCGGCGGTAAAGGGCGTGCCATCGTGGAATTTCACCCCTTCCCGCAGCTTGATCTCCCATGTCAGGGGATCGATCAGCTTCCAGGACGTCGCCAGCGCCGGATGGATCCGCAACTTGGAATCGAAGTGGATCAGGCTTTCGAACATGTTCTCGGCGGTCGAAACATCGTTCCCCAGATCGGAGAACAACGGATCCAGCGAATTTTGTTCGGTTGCCCGGCCAATCGTCACCTCGGCCGCTCGGGTCGACGTGGCGGCCAGGAACAGGGCCAAGAGCGCGACGATGCGGATCATGCCTGGTACTTCTCCCTCATTTGTCCCTGGTTTGCCGCATCCCGCCGGATGACGCTAGCTTGGCGGCGCAACAAGGGGGACGCATGCGTATCGCGATCGGGTCGTTGATCCACGAAACCAAGCCGGAAGCGCCGCTGACGATGATGGAGGCGTTCACGCTACAGCGGGAACAAGCCGTGTTGGATGCCCTGCCGGCGTTCGTGCTGGACGATCACGACACCGTCCCCCTGCTCGCCGCGACGTCGTCCCCCGGTGGGCCGTTGATGCGGGAGACCTTCCATGTCCTCGCCGTCGAGCTTGTGCACCGGTTGGCCGCGCGGCGGCCGGTCGATGGCGTGCTGCTGGCTCTGTCCGGCGGACTGGCGATCGAGGATGAACCGGACGGCAACGCCGAATTGCTGGAACGCGTGCGCAATGTGCTGCCGCCGGGAACACCGATTGGGGTGCTTCTTGCCCCTGACTCCCCGGTGACGGAGCGTATGCGCCAGCCGGGCGTTGTGTTCGGCGACATCCCAACATTGCGAAAGGCCTTGGCGGCCTGAGCAAACCGCTGTTACGCTGCATTGCAACATACGATGGCCGGAGGTTTTACAGCCCATGAGTGCCCCCGTTTCGGATCGCATCCCCGTCCTCGATATCGGCCCCTATCTTGCCGGCGAACCCGGCGCGCGCGAGCGACTGGGGCGGGATATCGCGAAAACGGCCGCCGATACCGGGTTTCTGGTCATTGTTAACCACGGCATTTCCCAGGCCCTGATCGACGGCTGCTTCGCCGCCGCCGCCGCATTCTTCGATCGGCCGGAGGCGTTCAAGCTGGCGCTGAAGGTCGGCGATCTGAATATCGGCTACCTGCCCTATGGCGCGCAGATCGTTCGGACCTCGAAGATCAACGTCAACACGAAACCGAACCTCAGCGAGAGTTTCTATATCGTCAACGACCTGGCGGAGGACGATCCGCGCATCCTCGCCGGCGATCCCTTGTACGGATTGAACCGCTGGCCCGCGGACATGCCTGCGTTCAAGGCAGCGACGCTGGCGTATGTCGCCGCAATGACCCCGCTGGCCGACAAGATGGTGTCCGCCGTCGCGACCGCGCTGGATCTGCCGCCGGATTATTTCACCGCTGCCTTCACCGATGAACCGACCCGCACGCTGCGGCTGATCCGCTACCCCCGCCATGACGGCGCCGACGACAACCAGTTCGGCTTCGCCCCGCATATCGACACCAATTTCCTGACCTTGCTGGCCCAGTCGGCCTTGCCTGGACTGGAGGTTCGCACCGCACAAGGCGAATGGATCCGGCCGGCGCCGATTCCCGGCGCGTTCGTGGTGAATACCGGGGAGATGCTGGGCCGCTATTCCAACGACCGCTTCGCGCCGACCGCACACCGGGTGATCAACGACAACAACACCCTGCGCCACGCCATCCCGTTTTTCTACGGCCCCGGTCTGAACGCCGTCATCGCCCCGGTTCCAACCTGTGTCAGCGCCGACAATCCGGCCCGTTACGAGCCGCTGTTGTACGCCGATCATCGCCGCAAGCTGAACCTGACCAATTTCGCGCACCGGCAAAAAAATCCCGGCGCCGCGCCGAGCGAATACTGATGCGCGGCCTGGGCTGGGCCTTGCTGGCGCTGGGTCTGATCGGACATGCGCGCGCGGCGGAACCGTTTCGGGCGGTGATGAATATCGAGCTCCAGGTGCTCGATCCCATGTTGACGACGGCGACCGTGACGCGAGCGTACGGTTACATGATCTACGACATGCTGATCGCAATGGATTCGAAAGGCGAATATCATCCGCAGATGCTGGAGTCCTGGAAAGTCAGCGACGACCGGCTGACCTGGACGATGACGCTGCGACCCGGGCTGACATGGCATGACGGCGGCAAGGTGATGCCGGAGGACTGTATCGCCTCGATCCGGCGCTGGGCGCAGATGGATGGATTCGGTAAACGGATGATGGCCGCGACATCCGAGATGCGGGTGGTCGACGACCGCACCTTCCAGATCGTGCTGTCGCGCCCGTTCGCTTTCGTGATCGAGGCGTTGGGCAAACCAAACGCGATGCTGCCCGTGATGATGCCCGCGCGTGTCGCCGCGACGCCGGTGAGCAAACCGGTGGCGGAGACGATCGGCTCCGGCCCATTCACCTTCGATCGCAACGAGTGGCGGCCGGGCGACCGAGCGATCTTTCACCGGAACCCGGCGTACAGGCCGCGGTCGGAACCGGCCGACGGGTTCGCCGGCGGCAAGGTCGCGGGCTTCGACACGGTGGAATTCGTCAGCATCCCCGATCCCGCCGGGCGTGTGACGGCGATCGAAACCGGCGCGGTGGATTACGTGGAAATCCTGACCTTCGATTATATCGAAAAACTGCGTAAGGACCCGCACATCAGGATCATGGTGATGCCGCCATACGCGCAGACCACAGGTGGGCTGTCGGTCAATAATCTGATCCCGCCCTTCAGCGACGTCCGCATGCGCCGCGCCCTGCAGATCGCATTGAACCAGAAGGAAATCCTGGAGGGCATGGGGCTGCCCGAAGACATGTATATCCCATTCTGCCAATCGGTGTTCCTCTGCGGCGGCCCGTATGGCACCGATGTCGGCAACGACTACCTGCGAACCCCCAGCGCCGAAAAAGCGCGCGCCCTCTTGAAGGAAGCAGGATACAAAGGGGAGCGGATCGTTTTGCTGCACAGTGTGGATTCCGCGACGATCAATCCGATCTCCCTCGTTGTGATCGATCAGTTGCGGCGCGCCGGATTCAATCTCGATGTCGTATCATCGGACTACAGCTCCCTGGCGCAACGGCGGCTGAAGAAGGATCCGATCGAACAGGGCGGCTGGAATCTGATGCCGGTGGTCTGGAGCGGCTACGACATGATCAACCCGTTGTCGCATTACACCACATCCTACAGTTGCGGCGGATCGTACCCCGGCTGGAATTGCGATCCGGACATGCCGGCGCTGGTCGCGAAATTCGAGGTCGAGCCGGACAAGGACAAGCGGATGGCGCTGGCGAAGGAGATGCAGTTGCGGGTGCTCGATCAGGCGCCGCTGATGTTCCTGGGCCAGTTCTCCCCGCCGTCCGCCCATCGGTCGGATATCGATGGCTTGGTCAACACCGGTCTTTCGGTGTTCTGGAACGCGCGGCGGGTGGCGAAATAACCCGCCCGCCGGACGCGATCAGCGCACCACCGCCATCTGTTCCCGCCGGATCTGAACCGTCAACGCATCCAGGGATTTGCTGACCCGATCGAGCATTTCGTCGATCTCCGCCTCATCGATAATCAGCGGCGGGCTGAAGCATAGCGTATCGTTCACCGATGCCCGGCCGATCACGCCATTCTCCTCCATGATTTTCGTCAGGCGCGGTCCGACCTTCATCGCGGGGTCGAAGTTCTTGCGTGTCGCTTTGTCGGTGACCAGTTCCATCGCCGCGATCAGGCCGGTGCCGCGCACCTCCCCGACCAGCTCATGCCCAAGGAAGCGTTCCCGCAGGGCCTGCTGCAAATAAGGGCCGACGCGGCGGACATGGGTGCCCATGTCCATCTCGTCGTAGATTTTCAGCGTCTCGATCGCGACCGCGGCCGGTACCGGGTGACCCGAGTAGGTGAAGCCGTGCCCGAAGGTGCCGATGGCATTGCTCTCATCCGCCAAGGCGTCGAACACGCGCTGGTTCACCATCACCGCGCTGATGGGCAGGTAGGACGCCGACAGCGCCTTGGCGCAGGTGAGTATGTCCGGCTGAATGTCCAGGGTTTGGCTGCCCCAATAATTCCCGGTGCGCCAGAACCCGCAGATCACCTCATCCACGACCAGCAGCACGTCGTATTTGCGGAGCACCGCCTGAATTTTCGGGAAATATCCGATCGGCGGCACGATCACCCCGCCCGCACCCATGATGGGTTCCGCCCACATGGCCGCGACGGTGTCGGGCCCCTCGGCCAGGATCAGCTTCTCCAGCTCATCGGCGCACCGAGTCGCAAAAGCTTCCTCCGTCTCCCCGGGCAGCGCGCCGTGGTAGAAATGCGGGGTAATCGTGTGCACGAACCCCGGCAGCGGGACATCGAAGCTGCGGTGATTCGCCGGCAGCCCGGTCAGCGACGCCGCCGCGAGGGTGATTCCGTGGTAGCCCTTCACGCGACCGATGATCTTCTTCTTCTTCGGCCGGCCCAACGCATTGTTGAGATACCATACCATTTTGATGCCGGAGTCGTTCGCCTCCGACCCGGAATTGGCGAAGAACACCTTGCTCATCGGCACCGGCGCCCGAGCGAGGAGCATCTCGGCGAGGTCGATCATGGGTTCGTGGGATTTGGCGGTGAAGCCGTGGTAGAATGGCAGCTTGCGCATCTGCGTCACGGCGGCCTGCACCAGCCGTTCGTTATCGAAACCCAGGGACGCGCACCACAGTCCGGCGACGCTTTCGATGTATTCCTTCCCTGCATCGTCCCACACGCGCTCGCCCTTGCCGCGGCTGATGACGAACGGCCCCACCGTCTGATGGGTTTTCAGGTCGGTATAGGGATGCAACACCGAGGCGATATCGCGGGCAGCGGCGGAATTGGCGCCGAACGGCGGGGGCGGGGCCATGGGACTCTCCTGAATTTTGCCCGCCGACTGTGTACCTCCCGAACCCAAGGCCGCAAGGGCGCGCCTCGACAGGCTCCCGGAAAACCGTCTCTACTCCGCCCTATGATCCTGCACCGCATGCTTGGCGTCCTGTGCGCCGCCCTGATCGCCATGTCCGCCCGAGCTGAAGTGCCGGAGGTGCGGATCGCCCGCCAATTTTCGATGGGCTACCTCCAGCTCAACATGATGGAGCACGAAAAGCTCATCCAGAAACACGCCGCGATGCTTGGCATCCCCGAGGTCAAGGTCACCGGTTACAAGTTCAACGGCCCGACGGCGATGAACGACGCGCTGCTGTCCGACAGTCTGGACATCGTCACCGGCAGCCCGATGGCCCTTTATTTCATCTGGGGCCGCACGCGGGGCACACCGCAGGAGGTGCGGGGAATCAGCGCGATGGTGTCGATGACGCTGCAAATCCTCAGCCGCGATCCGGCGATTCGTACCGTCGCGGACCTGGACAAATGCGGCAAAATCGCCGTGGCGGCGGTGAAAATCTCAGCCCCGGCGCTGCTGATCCAGGCCGCGGCGGCGAAGGCGTTCGGGCCGGAGCAGTACGCCCGCTTCGACCCGCTGACTGTGCCGATGACACCGCCGGACGCGATGGTGTCGCTGCTGTCCGGCGCCGGGGAGATCGGGTGCACCTATGCGGTTCAGCCGTATATGGCGCAGATGCTGGAAAAGCCTGGCATCCACACCGTGCTGGACGCCCACCAGGTCTGGGGGCCCGCCAGCACGTTCACGGTCGCCTATACGTCCAAGCGGTTTCACGATCGCGATCCCCGTTTGTATCGCGCCGTCTACGATGCGATGGCCGAGGCGACCGACATGATCAATGCCGATCTCGGCAAGGCCTCGCGCTACTGGATCGCGGACGGGGAGTCGAAGCTGTCCGAGGATTTCGTGCGCTCCGTCGCCGGTGGGCCGGACGTGAGATGGACGATGACGCCACGGAACACGCTGGCAGTGGCGAAGTTCATGAACGATGTGGGCACGTTGAAGGTGCTGCCGGCGTCCTGGAAGGATTATTTCTTCCCGGAGGCTTACGGATTGGACGGGAGTTAAGCGGGTGGATTTCGTGTTTGGACCGAATGTGCGGCTGGATCGTCCGGCCTTCATCGACCCCACCGCGCGCATTTTCGGCCGCGTGTCCGCCGGGGAGGGCAGCAGTTTCTGGCCTTATTCGGTGATCCGGGCGGAAGGGGCCGGGGTGACGATCGGCCGGTGCGCGAACGTGCAGGATGGGGCTGTCATTCATGTCGGCGGCGGCAAGGGGACGACGATCGGGGATTACTGCTCGATCGCGCACCGCGCCGTGGTGCACGGGGCGGAGATCGGCGACGACTGTCTGATCGGCATCGGATCGGTGGTGATGGATGGTGCCAAGGTGGGCCGCCGTTGCGTGATCGGCGCGATGGCGCTGGTGCCTCCCGGTGCCGTGATCCCCGAGGGTTCGGTGGTGATGGGCGTGCCCGGCAAGGTGGTCGCAACGCGGGATAATTTTGCTCAGACTCGCCGCAATGCGCTGCTTTATCATCGCAATGCCTGTGCCTACGCGATCGGTCGGCACGATGCGTGGAGCGGAGACGATTACGCCGCATGGCGCGCCGATGTGGCGGCGCGGCTCGCGGCAGGAGAAGAAGTGGAGATGCCATGACGTTGGAAGAACGCATCCGCCGGTTGGAGGATATCGAGGATATCCGCCGCTTGCGGAACAAATACCACGCCAGCCTGAACGAGAGCCGGTACGAGAACTGCCGTGCGCTGTTCACCGACGATGCCGTGGTGGAGCTGGGATATCTGGCGCGCTACGAGGGCATCGATGCCATCGATCGCGGATTTCGGGCGATGGGTGAACGGGAACGTTTTTTCATCAAGCAGTTCATTCACAGCCACGATGTGGAAGTGGACGGCGATGCCGGCACCGGCACGTCCTATCTGGAAGCCCGCTACGGCCGTTTCGGTGTCAGCTACGTCGTCGCCGGGCGTTACGACGACACGTATGTCCGTGTCGATGGCGTGTGGAAATTCCGTTCCATGATCGCCGAATTCTTCTACACGGTACCCAATGCGGTGGGATGGACGGGCGACGAGATGCACTACCTCCGTCCGAAGAAATAATGGAATTCATATGACGCATATCGAAGCCGATGCCGCGATGACGACCCGCCGGTCGATTCGCGCCTTTTTGCCGACGCCGGTTCCCCAGGAAACGATCGAGGCGATTTTGAACATCGCCGCTCGCGCGCCGAGCGGAACGAATATGCAGCCCTGGATGGCGCGGGTGCTGACGGGGGAACCCAAGGACCGTTTGATCGCCGCGGTGCAGGCGGTGTTCGATTCCGGGGAGCCGGGACACAAGCAGGAAGTGCAATATTACCCGGACGAATTTTTCGAGCCGTATCTGGGCCGCCGCCGCACCGTCGGCTGGGATTTATACGGCCGCCTGGGCATCGCCCGCGGCGAGAACGCGAAAATGAAGGCGCAGCATCGCCGGAATTTCCAGTTTTTCGATGCACCGGTGGGGATCGTGTTCACCATCGACCGGCGTTTGGCGACCGGATCCTGGCTCGATTACGGCATGTTCCTGCAGAATGTCATGACCGCCGCTCGGGCGCGCGGCCTGGACACCTGCGCGCAGGCTGCCTGGACGCACTACCACAAAGCGATCCGACCGGTGTTGGGGCTGGACGATACCGAGGTCGTGGTTTGCGGAATGGCGCTGGGTTATGCGGACCCGGACGCTCCGGAGAACGACATGGTCACCGCCCGTGCCCCGGCAATGGCGTTTGCGCGGTTCGAGGGGTTTTGACGGACCTGTGCCCCCCGCCCACGACGCGGGGGGTTATTCCGCCGCCTCAGCCACCTCGTTCACCCGCGTCTTCCGCGACTTGATCTCCGTCATCGCGGTTTCGACATGCTTGCTGAACACATATTCGGCCGGCCGTTGGTTCGCCAAAGAGATATCCGGCGCCATCGGACCCTCGGTCCGGATGCCGCGCAGCATCTGCGCCGCCGCGCGCCATGGCTTCGTCACCGATTCAGCGACAGCGGTCGCCTCGAACCCGGAGTGCACCATGC
>CAIRCM010000195.1 GCA_903877125.1 uncultured Acetobacteraceae bacterium
CACCTCGGCGAAGCGAAGATTCATCTTCCGGCACAGGGCCTTCGTGCATGCTTTGTGGGCCTTGGTGTCCTTGGTGTTGAAAAATGCGGTCCTCCGATCTGGTTTGTCGCCGGGGCGTAAGAGGATTGTTGGTAAGCTCGGCAAGATGAAAATCCGTTCCGTCTATGTGTGAATACGGAACGGTCAAGCCCGACCATGACGGTGCATAGGTCAATCGTTACGACCATTGCTATCAGTTGGCAAAACGCCCTTCACGCATCGCCCGCCAAATCCGAAACGGCGTCGCCGGCCCATCGAACCCCGTCACCCCGAACGGTGCCAACGCATCCAGCACCGCGTTCGCGATCGCCGGGAACCCGCCCACGGCCCCAGCTTCCCCCGCACCCTTCACACCCAGCGGATTGGTCGTGCAAGGCGTCCCATCCGTCGAGAATTCATAGGCCGGCAAATCCGCCGCCCGTGGCATCGCATAATCCATGAACGACGCCGCCAACGGCTGCCCGGATCGCGGATCGTAGACCGCCGCTTCCATCAACGCCTGCCCGCTGCCTTGCGCGATCGCCCCATGGGCCTGCCCCGCGGCGACCATCGGGTTCACCAGCACACCGTAATCGTCGACCGCGATGTAACGTTCCAGCGTCACCCGCCCGGTGTCCCGGTCGATCTCCACCTCCGCCACATGGGTACCGTTGGGAAACGTCATCGCCTCCCGCGTCCAGTGATGATACGTATCCAACGGCGTGTTCGCCGCCCGAGCCCGCGCCGCGACGTCGAGAATGCCGATCGAGCGGTTGGTCCCGGCCGCGAGAAACAGCCCATCCTCGAACCGTATGTCCCCAACCCCCACATCCAGCGCCTCGGCCGCGATCGCCAAACCCTTTTGGATGATCCCATCCGAGGCCCGCCAGATCGCCGTGCCACCCATATAGGTCGCCCGCGAGCTGCCATGCCCGCCGCCCATCGGAATCTGATCGGTATCGCCCTGCCGCAGCCGGATGCGATCGTTGGGAATCCCCAGCCGGTGCGCCAGAATCTGCGGAAACGTCGTCTCATGCCCTTGGCCGATGGTCTGTGTGCCGGTGATCAGCGACACCGTCCCGTCCGCCTCGAACCGGATATCGACGTTTTCCGACGGCGGCCCGCCGGTCCCCTTGATATGGCACGCATACCCCAATCCGCGCAGCGCACCCCGCGCCTCGCTCCCCGCCCGTCGGGCCGCGAACCCATCGAGGTCCGCCTTCGCCAGCGCCCCCTCGAAACAATCGGCGAATTTTCCGCTGTCCACGACAAAGCCAAACGCATTCGTCATCGGCAAAACCCGCACCAAATTCCGCCGCCGCAACGCCGCCCGGTCGAACCCGCATTGCCGAGCCGCAACGTCGATCAGACGCTCCAGAATATTGACCGTCTCGCCAAAACCAGGCCCCCGCGTGACCCCGATCGGCGTCTGGTTGGTCAGCACCGCCCGCACGTGAATCTCAATCGCCGGCAGCGTGTAAACGGTTCCCTGTAGATGCGGATATTGAAACGTCTGCAGCCCGCCCGCGCCGCCAGCCATGTACCCGCCGAGGCACGCCACGCTGCCCACCCGCAACGCCAGAAAATGCCCCTCCGCATCCAGCGCCAGCGTCGCCTCGGCATGGTGATCGCGCGCCTGATGATCGGACAGAAACACCTCGCTCCGCGTCGCGATCCATTTCACCGGCCGGCCCACCCGCCGCGCCGCCCATGGGATCAGCGCGTGCTCGGCATAGGAGAAATTCTTCGCCCCAAACCCCCCGCCGACATCGGGCATGATGAAGCGCAGCCGGTCGGGCGTCACCCCCAGCCAGCGCGCCGCGAAATCCCGGTTGTTGTGGATCGCCTGCGCCGAGACATGCGCCGTATACCGGTCCTCCGCCGCGTCATACGCGCCAACCACGCCACGCGGCTCCATCGGATTGGTCACGATTCGATGGTTGACGAACCGATGGGTCACGACATGCGCCGCCGAGGCCATCGCCCGATCCACCGCATCCGTATCCCCATGCCGCCAATCCAGACACAGATTGCCCGCCACCGCATCGGCCACCAGCGGCGCCCCCGGCGCCAGCGCCGCCGCATGCGTCGTCACCGCGGGCAGGGGGGCATAATCCACCGCCACCAACTCCGCCGCATCCAGCGCCTGAGCCCTGGTGTCCGCCACCACCAGCGCGACCGGCTCGCCCACGAACCGCACCTTGTCGCGCGCCAGCAGCGGTTGCGGGATGAAGGCGAAAGGCGCCCCGGTCTGCACATTCGCGATCACCCCCGGCTGCATCGGTTGCAGCCCGTCGGCATCGGCGTCACCGATCGTCAGCACCGCCAGGACGCCCGGAGCCGCCCGCGCCGCCGCGGTATCGATGCCCCGCACAACCGCATGCGCATGCGGGGAGCGGACGAAGACCGCGTGAGCCAGTCCCTCGAACGTCAGATCGTCCAGATAGGCCCCGCCGCCCACCACGAAGCGCGCATCTTCCCGTCGCTTCGGCGAATCGCCGATTTTGAATTGTGCGCTCACGCGGTCATCTCCCTTTGTTCGTGCAATCCTGGTAGGATAGCGCGATGAAAGTCCGACCCCAACTCCACCTCGGCGCGTTCATGCGCCCGGCCTCCATCCATGCTGCCGCCTGGCGATACCCCGGCGCGTTTTCGGATGCGAACTTCAACCTCAAGCACATGGTGCGCTTCGCCCAGACGCTGGAACGCGGCAAGTTCGACGCGTTCTTCATGGCCGACCATCTGGGCGTGCTGAACATGCCGATCCAGGCCCTCAAGCGCTCCGCCACCGTCACCAGCTTCGAGCCGCTGACCCTCCTGCCGGCTCTCGCGATGGTGACCGAACATCTCGGCCTGATCGCCACCGCCTCCACCACCTTCGATCAGCCGTTCCACATCGCGCGCCGCTTCGCCTCCCTCGATCACATCAGCGGCGGCCGCGCCGCCTGGAACGTGGTCACCACCTCCAACCCCGATTCCGCCAAAAATTTCGGCCTCGAGGAACATGTCGAGCATGACGAGCGCTACTGGCGCGCCCGCGAGTTCATCGGTGTGGTCAAGGGATTGTGGGATTCCTTCGCGGAAGACGCCTTCATCCGAAACACCGAAACCGGCGAGTATTTCGACCCGTCGCGGATGCACGTCCTCAACCACAAGGGCCCGCAACTGTCCGTCCGCGGCCCGCTGAATATCGCCCGCCCGATCCAGGGCTATCCGGTGATCGTGCAGGCCGGCGCGTCCGAGGCCGGGCGTCAGGTTGCCGCCGAAACCGCCGAGGCCATCTTCGCCAGCCAGCGCGACATCGCCGAAGCCCGCGCCTTCTCCGCCGATATCCGCGGCCGGATGGAAAAATGCGGCCGCGATCCCCGGCACATGAAAATCCTCCCCGGCTGCTTCGTCGTCGTGGGCGAAACCATGGAAGAGGCCCAGGAAAAACGCCTCCGCCTCGACAGTCTCGTCCACTATGACAGCGCCATCGCCCAGCTTTCGATCAATCTGGGCTGCGACGCCTCGCTGTTCGACCCCGACGCGCCCCTGCCGGAAATCCCCCCAACCAACGCCAGCCAAAGCGGCCGAGACCGCACGGTGGCCATGGCAAAGCGGGAGGGCCTGACAGTCCGTCAGCTCGCCCAACGCATCGGCGGCTATGGCGGCCTGTCGATGGTCGGCACGCCAGCGTCGATCGCCGACACGATGCAGGAATGGCTGGAAACCGGGGCCTCCGACGGCTTCAACATCATGTTCCCCTACCTGCCCGGCGGCCTCGACGATTTCGTCGACCGCGTGGTGCCCGAACTGCAACGCCGCGGCATCTTCCGCACCGAATACCAGGGCAAGACCCTGCGCGAGAACCTCGGTCTACCCCGGCCGGAAAACCCGTTTTTCGCCAACCCTGCTCTGAGCCCTCATGGCGGGGCCCGTCCCGGCCCGCCCGCATCGTCGACAGCGTGATCGCCAGAGATGGAATCACGCGATCAAACAAAGACGTATACCAGCCCGTATAAACTTTGCCGTGCCGGCCGACCGAACCACGTCATGCCGAAAAACCCTGCACTGCGCCGTCATGGCCAAGCCTGTCCCGGCCACCCATAGCGGCACCCGGCCCGCCCGCATCGTCGACAGCGTGATCGCCAAAGGTGGAATCACGCGATCAAACAAAGACGTATACCAGCCCGTAAAAACTTTGACGCACCGGCCGACCTACTCACGTCATGCCGGAAAACCCTGCTCTGCACCGTCATGGCCGGGCCTGTCCCGGCCACCTATAGCGGCACCGACCCTTCGACACCAAACGATCGCAGTCCAGAGCGTGATCGCCAAAGGTGGAATCACGCGATCAAACAAAGACGTATACAAGCCCGTATAAACTTTGACGTACCGGCATCGCGGGTAGGCATCCGCCACGAGGCAATCATCGCGCGCGCTCTAACGCAGGGAGTCCAGCAGCTTCCGGAAATCCGGCCCCAACCAAAGCGACACAGTCGCCGTGATGTGGTTGTTGTCGGCCCGATACACCAACTGCCCGTCCTTGATCGCCGGGCAGTATTTCGCGTCGCAGAACCGGTCCGACAGATCCAGCAGCCCGATCCCCGGCAACGATCGCACGACCGGCAATTCCGGCGAATCATCCTTCAGCGCCTCCGCCCGGGGCGTCAGGCACGTCTCCGGCGCCCGCGTTTCCAGACATTCCGTGCCCATCGCCTTGCTGCTGAGCGGCGTGTCCCGCACCACCACCACATGCGGTGCGATGGACGCCATGTGCACAAGCGTCTTGCGAAATCCGTCCTTCCAGATCGGCACCGACTCCGAAACCGGCAGCTCCTTCCCCGTCACCTTGTCATGCAGATGCAGCGCCCCGCCGCCCCCCGCCACAATGATGATGAGATCGGGCTTGAACTGGCCGATCCCCTCGTAAACATGGCTGTGGAATTCCGTGCAGCCGCGGTCGTTCGTCTCGAATTCGATCGGCGAGCAACCCCCGCGCGCCCACACCCGGAACTCCCACCCCGCCGCCACCGCCGCCGCGTTCACCCCGTCGAACATCTGCTCCGCATGGCTGTCGCCATACAGCACCACACGGTGCGCGCCGCCCGGCTGGCCGAACACGCAGCCCCCGCCGTCCGCGAGTTCCTGCGTCTTGCACCTCGGCCCGTCAGCCTTCGCCGCGACCAACCGCTTGAGAATCTCCGCCCGCGCCGAAGCATAAGCGGAATCGAGCGGCGGCAGCACGAACGCCAGCGCCGCGACCCCGAGGCTGCAGACGATGCCAAACCCCACCAGCCTCGCCGGTCGCACGCGGGCCGGAAGGGCGACCCGCAGCGGATGCTCCACGAACGCATAAGCAAGCCCCGCCACCACGAAGATGACCGCGAATGTCCCCCGCAGGCCGATGAACGGCGCGACGAACACCAGCACCGGCCAATGCCAGAGATACAGGCTGTACGACCGCATCCCGATCCACTGCATGACCGGATTGCCCAAAACCCTGTTCTCGGCGAACGACGGCGAAACCGCGCCGCCATACAGCATCGCCGCCCCCGAAAGCGTCGGCAGCAGCGTCGCGATATGCGGGTTGATCGGCAGGTAATCGACCACCGCGATACTCGTCAGCAGCACCGTCAGCCCCGCCCATCCGATCGCCGTCGCATACCGCCCGATCCCCGGCCGCCAAACCGCCATCACCGCGCCCGTCGCCAACTCCCATGCTCGGGACTCGGTATCGAAATACGCCCGCGACGGCTCAACCGCGGACCAATACAGCATCGCCACGAACGACCCCGCGACGATCGCGCCAAGAAACGCCAGCGTCGCCGGCCGGCTCAACCGCTTCAGCCACCAAACCCCCAGGCCCAGACAGGCCGGCCAGAACATGTAGAATTGTTCTTCAAGGCTGAGCGACCAGAAATGCAAAATCGGACTCGCCTGCACCGTCTGGTCGAAATAATCCACCGCCCGGGCCGAGAAATGATAATTGGCGAAATACAGCAGCGCCGAGGCGATGTCCCGCGCACCAGCCTCATGCGTCAGAACCGGCGCGAGCAACATGATACACGCCATCGTCACCGCCAGCGTCAGCAACGCGTTCGGCAGCAGCCGCGCCGCCCGACGACCCCAAAAGCGCAGCAGGTCGATCCGCCCGTCCCGCGCCGCCTCCCGCACCAGAATGCCGGTGATCAGAAAGCCGGAGATCACGTAGAACGCGTCGATCGCCAGGTAGCCGGACGCGAACCCCGGCACTTCGGCGTGATAAAGAATGGCCGCCAGGATCAGGAATGCCCGGAGACCTTCGATATCGGGGCGGAAAACGCTGCTGGGTCGCATTCAAAATCCAAATCGCTGCTGCCACCGGCCACGCGGTATAGGTCCTCTGGGCCTAGTGCAACGGTTCAGCCGGCAAAGCGAAGGGCGCGCTGACGATAAGCGACGGCGGAGAAACCGCCGTCGCCACGAATCTAAACTTCCCCGGCCCGTAATAGATATTTGCTCGGCATACCATATTACACTGTCCCGAACAACTGAACCCTCGCCAGCGCCGAACATTCAAAGCACCCGACGGCGCGATCGTGACCGTCGTGGCCGATCCCGGGGGATCGCATCGCTCAACGGCATTTAATTCAGTGGTAACCGGAACCCAACCAACCGCCTCCAGCTTCTGCACCGCGATGGTCATATGAATCGCCACCGGTGCGGGGCCGGCGTTGACGATTCGCAAGCCGCCCGCGGGTTCGGTCAGCTCCAGCCGCAACGTCCCCGCGTCCTGCGCGAGGGCCGGACCGCCGAGAATGAGAACGCAAAACGCTAGCGCGTAACGTCGAAAAGCGGCCATCCCTGAGCTTCCACGAGGTTAGGCCGCTGCTCGGCCGTGCCAGCTATGTTATTGCAGTTGGTCGTCTGAGGCGTCGTTAACACCGTCGTGAACCGGCCATCGTTGATCGGGCCGGCTATGACGTGGCCGACATTGGCCGCCGTGCCAGCCGCGACAGCCGCGATCGTCGGACTGGCGGCGGCGTTCGGGAACGTGAACCGGTTCTGCCAATGCACATTCCAGTAAAGGTTCTGCAGAAAATGCAGCCGCCCGCCGGGTTCCCTGACGACAAACGACGTACAGAAATGAAACTCCAGTTGCACCTCGCTCAAGAACACCGTTTTCCCCGTGCGTCCGTTGCGGAGGGAAAACGCGGCGAAATCGCCAGGGACGTCCGCATGAATCGCGCTGATGGTCGACGGAAAGGCCGGGCTGGCCGGCAGTGGTACGACCAAGCTAAGCGCCGGCCCACCCGTGGCAGGAACCAGGGTCGCGGGAGAGGCACCCGTGCCATAAAACGGCGCCCCCGCCACAAGGCAGTCGAAGCAGGCTTGGCGGGGCCGGGCCGGTGGACGCGCGCGCTGCACGAACACGCTGCCGTCGGCCTGGGTAAGACCGCGATAGGCCCGCCAATTCGTCTCGATCCATTGGGCCTGGAGAAACCCAACGTTCCAGCCAGTGCCAACATCCCCCGCTGCGCCATGCAGCGTGACGGTGCCAACGCACTCGATCCCGCTGGACAGGCGGAAACTCGCGCCGCGCACCCCGTTCGACACAGTGGATCTAACCGGTGCCATCGAAGGCCGTCGGGTGACGGTTAAGCTGGACGATGAGATCGTAATCATTACCGCGTTGCCCCCCAAGAGCGTTCGCAGTGCATCCTGCTTGCCCGGAATCTGCCTGTCCATCAATGGATGCGGCGCATCACGCGATCTTGTCTTCGCCGCGCGATGGCGGTACCCGAGGGCTCCGTCGCCGCTCGAGGATCTCTGCCGCATGCCCCGTCGTTTTCTGGTCACCGGCGGCGCCGGCTATGTCGGCAGCCATCTCGTGGCCGCGCTCTGCGATCGCGGCGATACCGCCGTCGTGCTGGACAACCTCAGCATCGGCCATCGCCAGGCCGTCCCCGATGGGGTCGAATTGATCGAGGCCGATCTGGCCGACGCCGCCGCGATCGACGCCGTGCTGAAAAACGGCCCATGGGACGCGGTGTTTCACTTCGCCGCGCTGTCCCAGGTCGGCGAATCGATGCGCGAGCCGCTGCGCTACCTCATGCAAAACGCCGGCAACGGCATGCGGCTGATCGACGCCTGCGTGCGCCACCGCGTCGGCCGCTTCGTCCTGTCATCCACCGCCGCGCTCTTCAGCGTAACCGGCGACGGGCTGATCCCCGAGGACGCGCCGATCGATCCAAACTCGGCCTACGGCGACAGCAAATGGATGATCGAGCGTACACTGCGCTGGGCCAGCGAGGTCCAAGGCATGCGCCACGCCTGCCTGCGCTACTTCAACGCCGCCGGTGCCGACCCCAAAGGCCGGCTGGGCGAGGATCACCGTCCCGAAACCCACCTCATGCCGCTCGCCATCGACGCCGCGCTCGGCCGCCGTCCGCCGCTGACCGTGTTCGGCAACGATTATCCCACCCCAGACGGAACCTGCGTGCGCGACTACATCCACGTCAGCGACCTCGCCGAGGCCCACCTGCTGGCCGTCGATGCGATGGAAGATGGCGATATCCGGTGGAACCTCGGCAACGGCGCCGGCTATTCGGTGATGGAAATCCTTCAGGCAGTTGAACGGGTCTCGGGCCTCCCCGTGCCGCACACGATATCGGACCGCAGGGCAGGGGACGCCGCGTCGCTGGTGGCCTCGGCCGCGCCGGCGCTGCGGGCCGGCTGGCAGCCGAAATTCGCCGATATCGATACGATCGTGCGGACCGCGTTCCTGTGGCGCCAGGCGCATCCGCACGGCTACGGGAATTAAACCGGCAGCCCGACGAGAGTAAATGGGGCCGGCCAGGTCCGATAACGCTGCCTGGACAACGCCACGATCCAAACACCGAACTCGTCGATGCAGCGCACAGATCGCTCGGAACCGGGATCGCCTGGGGCATAAAAGACCGCGCCCGGGTAACCGGCTTTCGTGTCATCTGTGCCCTTAATCGGTGTAATCTGTGGTTTATCCCATTTCATAGCCCCGTCCGAGACGGAAAAGCCGCACGAGTCCCGGGATAGCCCATGCCTTGACCTTGTTGGGTGGAATCACGAAAAATCATTCCGATATTATAAATATAGCCGCGCCTGGCCACCCCATGACACCGCCGAACGCAACCGATGAAATCGTTCCCGCCGTATGTCAGAAGCCGGCGCCGTCCCGCACCAGACGACGCGCCGTCCCGCCGGGATCCAGCACCGTCCTCCCATCCGGCCGGTAGTCCGGCCCGATCGGAACCTTGCCGTAACCCCCGGGGATGTCCAGCACGTAAGTCGGCCAGGCCAGCCCCGTCACCCGCCCCCGCAACGAAGCCAGCAGCGCCCGCCCTTCCTCGATCGGCACATGAAACCGCTGCGTCCCCGGCGCCGCATCCAACTGGTGCAGGTAATAGGGCTTCACCCGACAAGCCAGCATCGCCCGAAACAACGCCTCCAGCGCCGCCGCGTCGTCATTCACCCCCCGCAACAGCACCGATTGCCCCAGCAACGGAATCCCCCGCCGCCGCAACCGGTCCAGCGCCAAACGCGCCGCATCGGAAAATTCCCGAGCATGATTGGCATGCACCGCGATCCAAAGCGGAATCGGAGCATCCAGGGCATCCGCCAGCGCGTCGGTCACCCGATCCGGATCCGCAACCGGCACCCGCGTATGGATCCGCAACGTCTCGACATGCCCGAGCGCCGACAACCGCCGAACGATATCGCCCAACCGCCGAGGCGACAGCATCAACGGATCGCCCCCGGTCAAAATCACCTCCCGCACCGCCGGATGCGCCGCGAACCACGCGTAGGCCGCTTCCAGCTCCGCCTCGGTCAACAACCCGCCGGACGGCCCGACATGTTCGCGCCGAAAGCAGAACCGGCAGTAGACCGGGCACACCAGCAGCGGCTTCAGCAACGCCCGATCGGCGTAACGGTGCACAACGCCTTTGACCGGGGACAGCGCATCGTCCGCGATCGGGTCCAGGCTCTCATGCGGGGCGGTGAACAACTCGTCGGCGGACGGCACGAACTGCCGCCCGATCGGATCGTCCGCTGTCCCGATCAGCGCCTGAATCGCCGGCGTGATCGCGACGGCATACCGAGCCTCCACCGCCGCGACCTCATCGCGGGAGTCAGGCGGAATCAGCCCGGCTGCGACCAGGCCGTTTGCATCCCGAAGGGTAGGGGGGGTAAGCGCGTCCATCGTCGGCACGCCTAGCACGCGCGCCATCCCCTGTCAGGCACTGGAGCCCACATGCCGCTGCCCGTCTGGCATCCCGAAAGCCTCGCCGCGCGCCTCCCCTTCCTGCGCCGCCGAACCGAACTGACCGCGGCCACCCGCAACTTCTTCGCCGGCCGGGGCTACACCGAGGTCGAAACCCCCTACGCCGTCCCCGCGCCCGGCGAGGAAGTCCACCTCGCCACCTTCGCCACCGAACGCATCTTCACCGACGGCCGGCGGCGGAATTTGTGGCTCCACACCAGCCCCGAATTCGCCATGAAGCGCCTGTTGGTCGCCGGCGCCGGCCCGATTTTCCAACTCGCGCGTGTCTGGCGCAACGCCGAGGGCAGTGCCCGCCACGCCCCTGAATTCACCATGCTGGAATGGTATCGTCCCGGCGCCGGCATGGACGACCTCATCGCCGAAACCACCGATTTCCTGCGCGAAGTCCTGCCGCCCGTCTGCGCCGGCACCGACCTCTCCAAGGTCGAGCGTCTGACCGTCGCCGAGGCCTTCCACCGCTACGCCAACGCCGATGTCCTCGCCACCGCCAACGACGCCCCGGCCCTCGCCGCGGCCGCCGGCGCCCGCCTGCGCGAAATCGAAACCTGGGAGGACCTGTTCTTCCGCCTCCTCCTCGAACGCATCGAACCCCATCTCGGCCGTGCCCACCCGACCTTCCTCACCCATTGGCCCGCCGCCCAGGCCGCGCTCGCCCGCCGGGCGTCCGACGATCCCCGTGTCGCGCTGCGCTTCGAACTTTTCGTCGGCGGCATGGAACTGGCCAACGCCTTCGAGGAACTCACCGACCCCGAGGAACAGCGCGCCCGCTTCGTCGAAGACCGCGCCCGCCGCCACGCGATGTACGGACCGGACTGGGAACTCGACGAGGACTTCCTCGCCGCCCTGACCCACGGCATGCCCCCTGCCTCCGGTATCGCCGTCGGCTTCGACCGCCTCGCGATGCTCGCATCCGGCGCCGACCGCATCGGCCAAGTCCTGTGGCTCCCGCCCGACGACCTCCGATAGCCGCCCGCATTGCCTTTCCCGCCGATCCCGTCAAACTACCCCCCAACGCAGACCCGTTCAGGAGGAAACACATGGCCTACAAAATTGCCGTCATGGGCACAGGCGCCGTCGGCGCCTACGCCGGCGCCCATATGGCGCGCGCCGGTGAAGACATCACCTTCATCGACGCCTGGCCCGAAAACGTCGAGGCCATGAAGAAGAACGGCCTGAAGGTCTCCCATCTCCGCGATGTCGAACCCTGGTCGACCCCGGTCCGCGCCCTGCATCTGACCGAACTGCAGCAGGCCGCCAAGGAAAAGCCCTTCGACCTCGCCTTCGTCTGCACCAAGTCCTACGACACCCAATGGGCGACCACGATGATCGCCCAATACCTCTCGCCCAACGGCTTCGTCGTCTCGTTGCAGAACTGTATGAACGAGGAAACCATCGCCGGCGTCGTCGGCTGGGGCAAGGTCCTCGGCTGCATCGCCAGTTCCATCACCGTCGACCTGTTCGAACCCGGTCACGTCAAGCGTGCCGCCGGCAAATCCGGCACCAAGCACACCGTCTTCCGCACCGGCGAAGTGCACGGCCGCATCACCGAACGCCTGCGGGAGGTCGAGCGTCTGGTCGCCCTGTCCGACAGCGCTCTGGCCACCACCAACCTCTGGGGCGAACGCTGGTCCAAGCTCGTCACCAACGGCATGGCGAACGGCATGTCCGCCTCCACCGGCCTGATCAGCAAGGACATTCTGACCAACGACGCGCTCCGCCGCTTCGGCGCCCGCCTCGGCAGCGAGGCCATTCGCGTCGGCCAGGCCCTCGGTTACGAACTGGAAGAGGTCCACCACATCGATCCCGAAATCATCGCCCGCGCCGGCGAGGGTGACCCGGAAGCGACCAAAATCTACGACGAGCATCGCCTCGCCGAGGTCCTGAAAGCCGGCGGCGGCGAACATCGCCCGTCGATGGGTCAGGACATGGTCAAGGGCCGCCGTACCGAGATCGAATTCCTCAACGGCCTGATCGTCCGCAAAGGCGAGGAAATCGGCTTGCGGACCCCCGCCAATGCCGCCCTCGTCGATATCGTCAAGCGCGTCGAAAAGGGCGAACTGAAGCCCGATCCGAAGCACATCCTCGACCTCAGGCTTAACTAAATCTTCTCCCGCTTCCCGTTCCGGCCCGTGTAGCCACGCGGCCGGAACAAGACGGGATGCGCGAGATGAACGGAAACGACGCCGACGAAAACACCGATCTCAGCCGCCGCCGCCTGCTGGCCGCGGCCGGAATCGGGGCAGGGGCCCTGATCGCTTCCGGCATCGACGGCGCCATGGCCGCGGCGGCGCCCGAAAAGACCCCAATCGCGCCCACGGTCGCCGGTCTGCATCTGCAGTTCGGCGCCGACGCCTCCGCCGAAGTCACCGTGTCCTGGCACACGTTGCAGCCGGTGCGCAATCCGCGCGTGCTCCTGGGCCGTCTCGATGGCCGCCTCGAACAACAGGCCAAGGCGCAGCCCGTCAGCTATATCGACGGTAAATCAAAACAAACCGTCTACGCCTGGCACGCCGCGCTGACCAAACTGCAGCCCAACACGCACTACATGTACGCCGCCCTGCACGACGGCGCGGCGCCCGAGTTCGGCACCTTCTCCACCGCGCCGAAGGGCCGCGCGGCCTTCACCTTCACCAGCTTCGGCGATCAGGGGACGCCGACATTGGCCAAGAAATTCGTCCCCCCCGCCGGTGTCACCCTGGCGCGCGATGTCTTCGTCAACGACAACCTCGGTGGCCCCGCCGGCGGCGACACCCCTCTCGGCATCGAACAGATCCGCCCCTTGTTCCATTTGTTTAACGGCGACCTGTGCTATGCCAACCTCGCCCAGGATCGCGTGCGCACCTGGTGGGATTTCTGGTCCAACAATTCCCGCAGCGCCCGCAACCGCCCCTGGATGCCGTCCCCCGGCAATCACGAGAACGAACTCGGCAACGGCCCGATCGGTTACCAAGCGTATCAGACCTATTTCTCGGTGCCGAAAGCCTCCGGCCAGACCGATGTGACACGCGGCCTCTGGTACGCCTTCACCGCCGGTTCGGTGCGCGTGATCAGCATCGCCAACGACGATATCACCTATCAGGACGGCGGCGATTCCTATGTCCGGGGCTATTCCAAGGGCGCCCAAAAAGCCTGGCTGGAACAGGAGCTGAAACAAAGCCGGTCCGACACCAACATCGACTGGATCGTGGTCTGCATGCATCAGGTCGCGATTTCCACCGTCGATAAATTCAACGGCGCCGACCTCGGCATCCGCGAGGAATGGGTGCCATTGTTCGATAAATATAACGTCGATCTCGTGGTCTGCGGTCACGAACACCACTACGAACGCTCCCACCCCATCCGCGGGCTCGAGGAAAATCAGACCCTGACCCCGAAACCCGCCGCTACCGCGACCGACATCATCGATACCACCAAGGGCACCGTGCACATGGTGATCGGCGGCGGCGGCACATCCGCCCCCTCCAACGACCTCTTCTTCAATCCGCCGGCCTGCCGTGTCATCGTCTCGGTCAGCGACGCGCCCGACGCCAAAACCGGCAAGCGCGTCCCGGTCTACGTGAAGGAGGACGCCCCCTGGTCGGCCGTCCGCAACGCCGGCCACGCCTACGGCTTCGCCGCGTTCTCCGTCGATCCCGGCGAAAAACGTGGCGGCCTGACAACGATGAAGGTGGTCTATTACGATGTCGTCGGTCTCGGCGGGCAACTGCAACCCTTCGAAACCTTCACCCTCCAACGCCCCCGCCGGGATTAGGCCGGCGCGTCCGGTCCCCCCGCATCGATCGATTTCCGCGGTCGGAAAAAGGCAAAAATCCAACACAGATTGCACCGAGCCCGGACCCGTCCGAGATCCCGCGCAACGCCGGGTCATCTCCTCTCGGTGTGATCTGTGCCCTTCATCGGTGCAATCTGTGTTGGATTTCTCTGTTTCATCCCGGCCGATTCAACGCGGCGCGCGCCAACACCAGCCCCCCAGTCGCCAAATCCCCAAACCCGTAGCAGGATACCCCCCAAGGCCGACGCAGTGTCCGGTCGCTCCGACGGTGTCATGCTTCGCCAGATCCTAGCCCTTCTGCCACTCATCGCCGCCACCCCCGCCAAGGCCGCCGTATCGACCTTCCAATGCGAAGGCGCGATCCTGGATTTCGGCCCCAGCGGCGCCCGCATGCTGGAGCACTTCGAAGACGGCCACGGCCATGACGTCGAACTCTGGTGCGTGCGCGACCTCTTCCAGGCGCATTTCGACCTGCGCATCGGCTGGCACGATCCCGCCAACATCCGCCGCCAGGCATCCATCGCCGGCTGCTTCTTCAACGATGGCCGCAACGATGGCCCGAACTTCTCCCGCGATCCCACCGGCGCCTTCACCGCCGTCGAGTGGATCAACCGCTCCCCCCCATCCCGCAATGTCGCCTATCGCTTCCGTTACGACTACGCCACCGCCCGCGTCACCGTGACCGTCGAAACCCCCTGCCATCCGCCGGTTGCCAAGACCATCCCACCCCAGCCCGATATCGACCGGTTGGAGGACATGCTGCCCGATCCCCCCAGCGGATCATGCCCGACCCCGTAAAAAGGAAACGTCCAACATGCCCACAATGACCGGCGGCCAGGCCGTCATCCGTACCCTCGGCCGCTTCGGCGTCGACACCGTCTTCGGCCTCCCCGGCATCCAACTCGATCCCCTGTTCGACGCCCTGCACGGCCAGCGCCAGACCATCCGCACCTTCCACACCCGCCACGAGCAAGGCAGCGCCTACATGGCCCTCGGCTATGCCCAGGCCTCGGGCAAGGTCGGGGTCTTCGCCGTCGTCCCCGGCCCCGGCATCCTCAACGCCACCGCCGCGCTCGCCACCGCCGCCGGCTCCAACGTCCCCGTCCTCGGCCTGACCGGCCAAATCCCCTCCCGCCAGATTGGTCTGGGCCTCGGCATCCCGCACGAGCTCCGCGATCAGACCATGGCCCTGAATGGCGTCATCCCCTGGGTCGAGCGCGCCGAAACCCCCGCCGCCGCGCCCGCCCTCCTCGCCGAAGCCTTCCAGTCCATGCTGCACGCCCGCCAGCATCCCGCCGTTTTCGAAATGGCCCCCGACATCCTCGCCAAATCGGCCGAGGTCGAACTGCCCGAGGGCCTGCCCGCCCTCCACCGCCCGCAACCCGACCCAACCGCCGTCGACCAGGCCGCCCGCCTGATCGCCGCCGCGAAAAACCCCGCCATCTTCGTCGGCTTCGGCGCCATGGACGCAACCGAATCCCTCCGCCGCTTCGCCGAACGTATCCAGGCCCCCGTGATCATGAGCCGCTCCGGCGGCGGCGCCATCGACGCCCGCCACCCCCTCGCGGCCGGCATGCTGGTCGGCCAGGCCCTGTGGCCCGAGGTCGATCTCGCCATCGTCGTCGGCACCCGCTTCCTCGCGCCCGGCCTGTCCTGGGGCAGGGCAGGGGAGGTCAAAACCATCCGCATCGATATCGACGCACAGCAGGCCAAACTGCCCAAACCCGCCGATGTCACCCTGATCTGCCACGCCGACACCGGCCTCGACGCGCTCGCCGCCACCGTCGCGCAACGCCCGTCCAACCACGCCGCCATCGCCGCCGCCCGCCAGGACGTCGCCGCCAAGCTCGCCACCCTCACCCAGCAGTTCCAACTCGCCCAGGTCATCCGCGAGGAACTGCCCGACGACGGCATCCTGGTCACCGACGTCACCCAGCTCGCCACCTTCGTGCAGTACGGCATGCCCTTCTACCAGCCAAGAACCCTGATCACCCCCGGCTTCCAAGGCACCCTCGGCTACGCCTACCCCACCGCGCTCGGCGCCAAGGTCGCCTTCCCCGAACGCAAGGTGCTGTCGATCTCCGGCGATGGCGGTTTCATGTTCAACGTCCAGGAACTGTCCACCGCCGTCGCCCACGATATCGGCGTCGTCTCGATCGTCATGAACGACGGCGCCTTCGGCAACGTCAAACGCATCCAGCAGACCCAGTACGGCGGACGCATGATCGGCGTCGACCTGCACAACCCCGATTTCGTCGCGCTGGCCCACAGTTTCGGCATGAAAGGCACCAAAGCCGAAACGCCCGAGGCGCTGCGCCGGGCACTGAAAGACGCCTTCGCCAACCCCAGCCCGGCCCTGATCGAAATCCCCGTTGGCGAACTCCCCAGCATTTGGGGCCTGATCCAGCGCCCGCCTTCGGCCGGCTGAGAACGCACATTGACAGGGCATCGATGGACCGCCGATATCGCGCCACGGCGCCCTGACGCAGCCGACCAAATGAAGGAAACACCATGATCTCAAGACGTATCTTTGGCCCCGGCCTCGTGCTGGGCGCGATGTTCGCCGGTGCCCTCGCACCGGCCCAGGCGGCCGACCCCGTGCGCGGCGTGACCGACACCGAAATCGTCATCGGCCAGATCACCGACCTCTCCGGCGTCACCGCCGTGCAGGGCGTGAACAACTCCGACGCCGTACGCATGGCGTTCGATGAAATCAACGCAAAGGGCGGCATCTTCGGTCGCAAGATCAAACTGGTCGTCGAAGATAACCAATACACCGTGCCGCGCGCGGTGCAGGCGATGAACAAGCTGCTGAACAGCGACAACATCTTCCTCGCGATCGACAACGGCGGCACGCCGATGAACGACGCCAACATGCCCGCGCAGTTCGCCAAGAACGTGCCGAACGTCTTCCCGCTCACCGCCGCCCGGTCGATGTATGAACCGTACAACCGGCTGAAATTCGGCCAGTTCGCCTCCTACTACGATCAGATGCGCGCGGCCGTGAAATACTTCGCCGAAAAGCGCGGGCACAAGAAATTCTGCGTGATGTATCAGGACTCGGACTTCGGCAAGGACGTCCTCGCCGGCGTCGTCGCGGAAACCGAGGCACTGGGCCTCAAGGTCGTCGCCACCACCGCGCACAAGCCCACCGATACCGACTTCAACGCCAACGTCGAAAAACTGCACGATGCCGGCTGCGACGCCATCATGCTCGGCACCATCGTGCGCGACAGCAACATCATCATCCAGACCGTGCGCAAACTGAACTGGAACGTCGATCTCATCGGCCAGTTCGCCGCCTACGACACCGCCGTCGCCACACTCCCCGGCGGCGCGACCGAGGGCTTCTTCTGCATGACCCCCGCCCTCTACGCCTACCCCGACGATCCCCGGCCCGAGGTCCAGGCCTTCGCCAAAGCCTTCAAGGAAAAGTACGGCCGCGATCCCAACTTCCACGGGGAGGTCGGCTACACCGCCGCCCATCTCGTGATCCAGGCGCTGCAGAATGCCGGCCGCGATCTCACGGTCGACAGCTTCATCGCCGGCATGGAGAAAATCTCCAGCTACAAGGACATCTTCGGCACCGAACTGTCCTTCGGCCCGAACCAGCATCACGGTTCGGCCAAGTCGTTCCTGACCGTGGTCAAAGGCGGCCGCTGGGTGCCGGTGGAACAAAACGCACTGGCTTACTGATCAAACAAGGCGCGGGTCCGAAACGGCCCGCGCCCCGTCCATCTCGCACCCGTCGCGATCCTCGAAGCCAGCCCCCTAAGGCAACGCGCAAAAATGACCGCTCCAAATCGCGGCGGTCTCGTTACATCGTCATGGCCCGACTCGTTTAATTTTGGGCGTTGCCTAACCGCCGAGGTTGATCACCACCACACGGCGATTCAACGCCTCCGGCACATTCGGCCCCGTCGGCACCTGCAACCCGTTCTGACCCAGACCCACCGCTTCCAGCTTGCCCGGGTCGACGTGATAGGTGCTGGCCAAATAGGCCACAACCCGCCTTGGCACGGGCTTCGGACAAGGCCAGGTTAGTCTCCGGGCTGCCCACGGTATCGGTATGCCCCTCGATCCGGAACCGCCCGCCCGCGAGCCGCGGATCGATCAGCGCCGTGCCCAACGTATCCAGCGCCCGGGTCGCGGCGGGCGTCAGTTCCGCCGAACCCGTCGCGAACAAAACGTACACATTGGCGGAAGGCAACGCCTCGGCCTGCGGTGCCATGCCGCCCGCCCCGCCGCCTTGTCCCTGTGGATGCACGATATGGATGCCGCGATTCACACCGCCCGCGGATGTCGGCGTCAGGGACCGGATCAGATCGTTCGCGCTGGGGTTGCTCTGACCCCAGGCAAGGCCCCCACCAGCGGCCCCCAACGTTGCCCCGAACAAAACGGCCGTTGCCATTCGGATAACGCGCATCGAAACTCTCCTGCGGCGCCTCAGCTGCCGAGATTGACCACAACCACCCGGCGGTTGCGCGCTTCCGGCACGCCCTGCCCGGTCTTCACCAGCAACCCGTCCTCGCCCATGCCGATCGCGTCCAGCTTGCTCGGATCGATCTTGAACGTCTTCGTCAGATACGCCGCGACCGCCTTGGCCCGAGCGTCCGACAGGGCCTTGTTGCTTTCGGGGGTGCCGACGGTATCGGTATGACCCTCGATCCGGAACTTGCTGCCCGCCAGACGCGGATCGGTCAGCGCCTTCCCCAACACGTCGAGCGTCTTCACCGCCGCCGGCGTCAGTTCCGCCGATCCGGTCGCGAACAGAACGCTCAGGCTCGCCGACGGGGCGGCGTCCGCGGGCGCCGCGGGGGCCGGCTTCCCAGCCGTCGTCGTCGCTGTCGCGGGCACCGCCGGGTTGGACGGCGTGACGACATGGATCCCGCGCGTGGTTCCGGCCGTCGTCGATGGCGTCAGCGACCGCACGAGATCGTCGGCTTTCGGCGTGCTCTGCGCCCAAGCGGTGCCCGAGGCCGCGGCCAATGCAAGTCCCCCGCAGAGGATGGTCGCCGACAAATAAGCCAATTTCATATTCAGTCTCCCAACAACGTTCGATATCTATAGCACCCGGTACCCGGCATCCACTGCCGCTCGCGTGGAATTGTTCTGAACGGCGTCCTGCGGCTCATATTATAAACGAGGTCAGGTTGCCCGGACAGCGCCCTCATCCCCGGGCAGCCAGCGCCACGCCGCACAATGTCATCCCCAGTGCCAGAAGCTGGCGCGGTCCCAGCGCTTCCCCCAGCAGCAACGTGGAGCCGATGACGCCGATCATCGGCGACACCAGCACGGTCGTTGCCGCGGTCGATGCCGGTACCAGCTTCAGCGCGCGAAACCACGCCAGATAGGAAACCGACAACGGCAGCACCGCGATATACAGGACCGAGGTCCAGCCGGCTTGCGACATCCGACCCCAGACCGGATGCTCCCATTGCGCCAGAATCAGCACCGGCAGGCTGCCGATGGCCCCTTGCCAAGCCACCCCCGTGGCCGGCGGCAGCCGCAGCGGGCGCTTCTTCGCCACCACCGTGCCCAACCCGAACAGCCACGCCGCCGCCAGTGCCATCGCCGCCCCCGGCAACTGCGCCCAGCTCGCCGCCGCCGTCCCGATCCCAACCATCAGCGCCACACCGCCGCATCCCAGAAGGATCGCCGCGATCCGCGTCAACGTCAGCCGTTCCCCCAACACCGGCCAGGCAAGAATGGAAGCCCAGATCGGCAGCGTATAGGTGATCGTCACCGCCTCCGACGCGCTCAGATACACCAAAGCCTGCGTGGTCAGCACCACGAACAGCCCGTAATTCAGCATCGCGAACAGCAGCAGCCACGGCCACTGATCGCGTGGCGGCAACAGGCGTTCCCGCCGAGCGGCCGCGAGCGCGAAAGCAAACGCCGCCCCCCCGATGCCGCAGACCGAACGCATGCTGAACGGCGGCAGCATCGTCAGCAGGAATTTGGATTGCGGCCAGGTCAAACCCCAGGTGCACGCGGTGAACAGCACAAGGCACAGCCCCTCGGCCCGAGAACCGATGAACCCCGGACGCGGCCGCTGCTCAGCGGACGTAGACACGCACCTGAACGGCGGCAGCCGAACCGTCCGTCTGCATCCCCAAATGCACCCGCGCCGCCGGCACCCGCTCGGCCATGATCGTGCGCATCACCTCGACCGCTTCCGCCGGCGGGCCGGACTCCAGCGACTTGACGACCGCCACCACATCGAACTGCACGTTCGCGTCCCGCATCTGCGCCGACCGCACCGCCACCCGCAGCAATTCCTTGTACGCGAGGGACCGGCTGGTGAAATCGATCGTCACCAGCGGCGTACGCGAATCGTATTTCACCGGCGGACCCGGAATGAGCGGAATCGGTTCCGCCTCGGGCGAGGGGGCAAAGGTGTTCTGATCGATCAACTTGCATCCCGCGAGAAGCAGAATGGCCAACAGCGGCACGAATTTCACTGTCTGTACTCCGGAGCGCTCGCATCGAGCCGCCGCTTGATACTGGCCAAATGCAGCGCCGGCGAGTCCCGCCCGCCCTCATGACGCATCTGCTCCGCCGTCCGTTCGGCGATCTCCCGCGGAATCGGCCGCACCGGCCGGCCGGATGCCCCAGCCAGGCGCTGCACCTCCGCCGCCCGCTCCAGATAATACAGGTCGTCCCAGGCCTTCGCGATCGTCGGCGCCACCACCATCACGCCGTGGTGCCGCATGAACAGAATGTCGGCATCGCCGATGGTCGAGGCGATGCGATCGCCCTCGGCCTCATCCAAAGCCAGCCCGCCATATTCCTCATCCACCGCCACCCGGCCGTAGAACTTCATCGCACTCTGCCCCGCGAACAGCAGCGGCGGCCCTTCCACCATCGTCAGCGCCGTCGCGTTCGGCATATGCGTATGAAACGCCGCCCGCGCCCGCGGCACCCGCATGTGCAGCCGCGCATGAATATAAAATGCCGTATCTTCAGGGACTCCGTCACCCGAGATGACACGCCGGTTGAAGTCGCAAATCAACAATCGGGACGCCGTGATCTCCCCGAACGACCACCCGTCCGGGTTCACGAGAAAAAGATCGTCCCGCCCCGGCACCATGAACGACAAATGATTGCACACGCCCTCATGCAGCCCCATTTGCGCGGCTGCTCGGAAACAGGCGGCGAGGTCGACACGCGCCTGCCACACTTCCGGCCGGTCGAGATCGTTATGACGGGGTGTATTCATACCCCCAAGCTTGCAGGAAGCGGGCGGACGGGCAAGATGCGCCAGCAATCGTCACTGACAATCGTCACCGGAGCATCACCCATGGCCGCCTCCCAAACCAACCAGCGCATCGACGCCAAACGTCTTTGGGATACGCTCATGGGCTACGCCGAAATCGGCGCGACCCCGAAAGGCGGCGTCCGCCGCCTGGCCCTGTCCGACGTCGACAAGCGCGGCCGCGACCGCTTCCGCGCCGACTGCGAGGCGCTCGGCCTGACCGTCCGCGTCGATGCGGTGGGAAATATGTTCGCCCGCCGCGCCGGCCGCGACCCCAACCGCCTGCCGGTCCTGTTCGGCTCGCACCTCGACAGCCAGCCAAGCGGCGGCAAATTCGACGGCGCACTCGGCGTCCTCGCCGGCCTTGAAGTGATGCGCAGCCTCAACGACCTCGGCATCGTCACCGAAGCCCCGCTCGAACTGATCAACTGGACCGATGAGGAAGGCGCCCGATTCGGCCGCAGCCTCGCCGGCTCCGGCGTCTGGACCGGCGACTACCCGGAAGAACAGATTCTCGCCCTGAAAGACGTCGAAGGCCGCACCGTCGGCGAATCCCTCGACGCCATCGGCTACCGCGGCCCCGAACCCGCCACGAGATTCCCCGCCGATGCCTACTTCGAACTGCACATCGAACAAGGCCCGATCCTCGAACGCGAGGGCAAAACAATCGGCATCGTCACCGGCGCCCAGTCGCAGATCTGGTACGACGCCGTCACCACCGGCCAGGACAGCCACGCCGGCACCACGCCCCCCTCGGCCCGCAAGGATGCCATGGTCTGCGCCGCCCGCATTATCGACCTCGTGGACCGCATGATGCGCGCCCGTGGCGAAGACGGCCGCGGCACCGTCGGCCAGGTGCTTGTTTCCCCCAACAGCCGCAACGTCATCCCCGGCGAGGTCCGCTTCTCCGTCGAATTCCGACACCCCGACAGCGCCGAGGTCGACCGCCTCGAAGCCCAGTTCCCCCGCGAGGCCGGCTTCATCGCCCGCGATTGCGGCATCGACCTGCAACTCACCACGCTCTTCAAATACGCCGCCCAGCCCTTCGACCCCAGCTGCGTCGAACTGGTCCGCCAGGGTGCCGCCAAGCTGGGCTACCCGACCCGCGACATCGTCTCCGGCGCCGGACACGATGCCGTCTACGTCGCCCGCCACATCCCCACCGCGATGATCTTCACCCCCTGCAAGGACGGCCTGTCCCACAACGAGGCCGAGAGCATCGAACCGTCGGAAGCTGAAGCCGGCTGTCAGGTGCTGTTCGAGGCCGTCGTCGCCCGCGCCAACCGCACGCTCTAAATCCGGCCCCCGCCCCAATCGATGACGCATCGGCCTTCCACCCGCATCATGCCGGCGAATGCCGGTATCCACGACTGAGGCGATGGCATCGCGTTACTCGCGGCCCCCCGCGTCATGCCGGCGAATGCCGGTATCCACGACTGACGCGATGGCCATCGCGTGGCTCGCGGCCCCCCGCGTCATGCCGGCGAATGCCGGTATCCACGACTGAGGCGATGGCCATCGCGTGGCTCGCGGCCCCCGCGTCATGCCGGCGAATGCCGGTATCCACGACTTTTCAAACTCCGCGCAGCGAAAGTCGTGGATACCGGCATTCACCGGCCCGACGATACGGGTCGGGCAACGAGTCAAGGCTTCGGGCGGTTGGAACCACACGGCGGCGTGAATCACGCGATCAAACAAAGACTCCTACCGCTGATTGAGCAGAAAATGCCCGAAACGCTGGCCCGGGGCGGTCCATTGCCGCTCCAAGGTCCAGCCGGCCTGGCGGGCCAGCGTCAGCAGGCGGTCTTGGGTGTGTTTGTAGCTGTTCTCAGTGTGGATCGTCTCGCCTTCGGCGAAATGCAGGGTCTCGCCGGCAATCGCCACGGTCTGGTCGTGCAGACTGACGAGGTGCATCTCGATGCGGCTTTCGTCGTCGTTCCATCGGGCTTCGTGGCGGAACGCCATGGGGTCGAAGGTGGCCTCGGCTTCGCGGTTGAGGCGGACCAGAAGGTTGCGGTTGAACGCGGCGGTCACGCCAGCGGCGTCGTCGTAAGCCGGGAGGAGCTCGAGCGGCGATTTACGCAGGTCGGCACCCAGCAGGAACCGGGCGCCGGCCCCCAGAGTGGTCCGGGCTCGGCTCAGAAAGGCGATGGCGGCCTCGGGTTCGAGGTTGCCAATGGTGGAGCCCGGAAAGAAGCCGAGCACGGGAGCATCCGCGGGGATGGGTGGCAGGACGATGGGGTACATGAAGTCGGCGACGCGCGGCGCGACCGTGATCGCCGGGTGGCTTTGGGCCATGCGCGCGCGCAGTTGCGCGAGTTCGGCCGCGGCGACGTCGATGGGGATGTAGGCCTGGAAGGCGCCCTGCGTGGCGAGGAGAAAGGCGGCCTTGTCCTCGGTGCTGGCGCCATATTCGGCGAGCACGGCGTCGGGGCCGACGAGATCGGCGACGGCGGGGCCGATCGTGGCGAGCAGCGCGCGTTCGGTGCGGGTGAGGTAGTATTCCGGCAGTTCGGTGATCCGGTAGAACAGCCGGCAGCCCTCGGCGTCGTAGAACAGGGAGGGCGGCAGGGTTTTTCGGGGCGCGCGGAGGCCCGCCAGAGCAACGCGCACGACGTCCGGATCGCGCATCAGAGGTCGCGCGCCAGTCGCAGGCCGGTGAATTGCCAGCGTTTGTCCGGATGGAAGAAGTTGCGGTAGGTCGCCCGCGCATGGCCGGGGGGCGTTGCCATCGAGCCGCCGCGCAGGACCATCTGATTCACCATGAATTTGCCGTTGTATTCGCCGACCGCGCCGCCGGGCGCTTTGAACCCTGGATAGGGGCGATACGCGCTGTCGGTCCATTGCCAAACATGGGTGGTGGCTTCGTGCAGGTCCGCGGCGGCGGCTTCCCATTCGCCTTCCGTGGGCAGACGGGCGCCGGCCCAGCGGGCGAAGGCATCGGCCTCGTACCAGGAAATGTGCCGGACCGGGGCGTCCGGCTCGATCGGGGTGCGGCCGCCCAGACCCATTTGGGTGCCGTCTTCGCCCCAGTGGAGCGGGGCTTGCCAACCGTTCGTCTGGACGGTGGCCCAGCCGTCGGACATCCACAGGGATGCGGTGGCGTAGCCTCGGTCCGCGATGAAGTCCTGCCAGTCGCGATTGCGGACGAGACGGTCCGCGATGGCGTAGTCGGCGAGGAGGACCTCGTGCCTGGGCAATTCGTTGTCGAATGCGAAACCCTGACCGGCGTGGCCGATGCGCACGACCGCTCGGGGGTAGTGCCGGAATTTGGTGGGGCCGGCGACGGCCGGCGGCTCCCGCCACAGCGGCTCGGCCGCGGGGGCGAGCGGGTTTTGGGCAAAGGCATGGAGGATGTCGGTCAACAGCAGTTCCTGATGCTGTTGTTCGTGCTGAAGGCCGAGCTCCACGAGGTCCGGCGGGAGGATGTGGAGCCAGGTCTGCATCGCTTGGTCGACATGGGCCCGATAGGCGCTGATCTGCTCGGCGGTCGGCCGCGTGAGCAGGCCGCGCATCGGCCGGGGATGACGGGCGCCAACGGCTTCGTAGTAGGAATTGAACAGATAGACGAAGGCGGGGTCGAACACCTGGTAGCGCGGCACGTGTTGGGTGAGCAGGAACTGCTCGAAGAACCAGGTGATGTGGGCGCGATGCCATTTCGCCGGGCTGGCGTCGGGCATGGACTGCACGCACTGATCTTCAGGCGACAAGGCAGCGACAAGTGCCTCGGTATGCGCGCGGATGGCGGCATAGCGGGTCGCTAGGGTCGCGGGCGCGGGGGCGATGTCGTCCATTCCGGGGATTATGGCATCGCCGGTCGGGAGGCGGAAGTGTCACACCGTTGTCGTTGATTGGAATGGGGGGCTACTTATGATCCCGCGCGTCTTCCGGAGTCTCCCAATGTTGAAATCGTTCGCTTTTGCCGCCGCTTTGTTGGCATCGACCGCGACATTTGCCCAGGTTGCCGAACCGCTGGCGAAGGTCGGCCATATCGTTGTGATCTTCGAGGAGAACCGCAGCTTCGACAGCATGTTCGGCCACTTTCCCGGCGCCAACGGCCTCGCCAACGCCGGCGATCGCGCGATCCAGATCGGGCCGGACGGCAAGCCTTACGAATTCCTGCCGCATCCGATCGACAGCCATATCAAGGCCGTCGACCCCCGGTTCCCGGCCAATTTGGCGAACCGGCCGTTCGATCTCGCGCATTACGTGGCGATCGGGGACAAGACCGGCGACCTGATCCATGCCTTCTATCAGGAGCAAATGCAGATCGATGGCGGCAGGATGGACCGTTATGCGGCCGTGTCCGACGCCGCCGGTCTGGTCATGGGATACTACGACACGTCGAAGACCGAGCTTTGGAAGCTCGCACAACAGTTCACGCTGGGCGACGCGATGTTCCATTCGGCGTTCGGCGGCTCGTTCCTGAACCACTCGTTCCTCGTCTGCTCCTGCGCGTTCCGCTTCCCCGAAGCACCGGCGTCGATGGTGGCGCAGGTCGGGCCGGACGGGACGATGATCAAGAACGGGCAGGTCACGCCGGACGGCTTCGCGGTGAACACCACCCAGTCGGTGTATCTGCACGATCCGAAGCAGACCGACACCACCCGGCTGGTACCGCCGCAGACGATGCCGCATATCGGCGACCGCCTGGATGCCAAGGGCGTCAACTGGGCATGGTATTCGGGCGGCTACGACGATGCGATGGCGGGCAAGCCGAGCCCGCTGTTCCAGTTTCATCATCAGGCGCTGGCGTATTTCCAGAACCTCGCGCCCGGCACGCCCGCGCAGAAGGCCCACCTGAAGGACTACAATGATTTTGTCCGCGACATAAAGGCGGGTTCCCTGCCGCCGGTCGTGTTCTACAAGCCGATCGGGGAAAACAACGAGCACCCAGGCTACGCCGAGATCGCGACCGGCGACCGGCACCTGGCCGAGATCGTGGCACTGCTGCAAAAAAGCCCCGATTACAAGGACATGCTGATCATTATCACCTACGACGAGAACGGCGGGTCCTGGGACCATGTGGCGCCGCCGCGGCGCGATAAATGGGGCCCGGGGACCCGAGTCCCGCTGGTCGCGATTGGGCCGATGGTGAAGAACGGCTATGTCGATCATACCCCTTACGATTTCGGCTCGATCCTGAAAACGATCGAACTGCGCTTCGGCGCGGCGCCGGTGAACGAAATCGACGGGAATGCCTATCCGATGGTTGGGTTGCTGAAATAGGGCGGGCTGTAAACGGTTTGACGGAACGCGACACGGCCGACGCCGGGCGGTGTTACGCCGTCGCCGCCACGGGTTCGGCCAGACGTATCAAGCCGCCAGCCGCTCCAGCGCCGTCGCCTCCTCCGCCAACCC
Source organism: uncultured Acetobacteraceae bacterium (assembly GCA_903877125.1). Classification (GTDB taxonomy): domain Bacteria; phylum Pseudomonadota; class Alphaproteobacteria; order Acetobacterales; family Acetobacteraceae; genus Rhodopila. The sequence goes on from CAIRCM010000195.1 coordinate 26,695, forward strand.
GACCACCGCGCCGATCAGTACCAATGTCGGGCCGGTGAAGCCGGCGCCGGCCAGCAGGGCTGGCAGGTCGGCGAGCGTGCCGAACAGGCGGCGTTCATTGGCGCGGGACGCGTTTTCCACCGCGACCGCCGGGGTCGCCTGGGGCATGCCGGCGGCGAGCAGGTTTTGCGCGACCAGGGGCAGGGTTCGGCCGGCCATGTAGGCGGCGATGGTGCCGCCGGCCTTGGCCAGCCCCGCCCAGTCATGGGCCGGTACGCCGCCGTCGCTGCCATGCCCGGTGACGAAATGCAGGGACCGGGCGGTGTCGCGATGGGTCAGCGGTATTTGCAGACTCGCGGCAGCAGCACAGGCGGCGGTCACGCCTGGTATGACCTCGACCGGCACACCGGCGATACGCAATGAGTCCAATTCCTCTCCGCCCCGGCCGAACACGAAGGGATCGCCACCCTTGAGGCGCACGACATGCGCACCGCACAGCGCCTCCCGCACGATCAGCCGGTTGATGGCGCTTTGCTGCATCGCGTGGCGGCCGCAGCGCTTGCCCACATCGATCCGCCGGGCGTGCGGTGAGGCCAGATCGAGGATGGCGGGATCGATCAGCGCGTCGAACAGCAGCACATCGGCGGACTGGATGGCCTTGACGGCGCGCAGGGTCAGCAGGTCGGGATCGCCCGGCCCCGCACCAACCAGCGTCGCCTTACCCGGCGGGCATGCGGACATCGCGTAGAATCTCCTCTATTTCCGGGATGCAGGATCCGCAGTTGGTCCCGGCGCGCAGGACCACGCCGATCTCGCTGACGGTGCGCAGGCGGTGGGTCACGGCGGAGTGGCGGATGGCATCGCGGGCGACGCCGAAACAGGCGCAGACCCTCGGGCCTTCCGACACCACGGGATCTTGCGGTCTGCCGGCCAACAGGCGTGCTCGGGCGGCGTCCGGCACGGGGGCGCCGAGCATGGCGGCGACGGCGGCTTCGTGCGGAAGGTGGGCGGGGTCGCGGGCGAGGAACAGGCAGGCGTCCAGCACGCCGTCGACGATCGCGGCGACCCGCAGGACACCGCGCCGTGTGTCGGCCACCTCGATCCAATCGGCACCTTGGGGCGCGGCCAGCAGCAGGTGGGCGAAGCGGACGAGATCATCCCCGGCGGGCAGCGCGCGCAGGCCGGTCAGGCGGTAGAGCTGCCCGGTTTCGACGGGGATGCGGACCCAGTGGCAGATATCCGCCAAGGCCGCCCCGAAACGGCGCAGCAGAATCCCGTGAAAATGGGTCTCCACCGGGGCGATGCTGGCCGGCGTGGCTTTCAGCGCCGGCTGGCCGGACAAGGGGTCCAGCCGCGCGCCAACGGACCGGCCGATCGGGCCGGTGGAGGCGAATAGATCGGTCCAATGCATGGGCGCGAAGATTTCGCCGCGCCGCTGCGTATGCTTCAGATCGGCGCGCAGGACGATTTCTCCCGCATCGGTGCCAAGCCGCACGAGCCCGTTCGGTTCGATCCCCAACGCGGTGGCGTCGGCGGGATGGATCGTCAGCAGCGGCTCCGGTGTATGCGCCATCAGGGACGGGGCGAGGCCGGTCCGGGTCATCGTATGCCACTGATCGCGCACCCGACCCGTGTTGAGCAGGAAGGTGTGGGGGCCGCGGTCCGGCAGTCCCTGGAACGGTGTGGCAACGAAGCGGGCCTTGCCGTCGCCGGTGGGAAAGCCGCCCTGGCCGAAGAGACGGCCGCCCTCTCCGGCGAAACCGGCGGGCACGGGCCAGCGGATCGGCAGCAAGGCATCGTAGGCGCCATCGTCGAGGCTCGCGAGACCGCCGATGTCGAACACGCGGCGACCGTTGTTCGCGTGCCCCGAAAGGGCAGCGTGCTCCCGGAAGACGGCGGCCGGGCTCCGCCAGGCGAAAGCCTGCTCCCAGCCCATCCGGCGGCCGACCTCGGCGAACATCCACCAGTCCGGCTTCGCATCGCCCGGCGCGGGGCGGAAGGGACGCTGCCGGGAAATGCGGCGTTCGGAATTGGTGACCGTCCCGTCCTTCTCACCCCAACCGGCGGCGGGAAGCACAACGTCGGCAAGGGCCGAGGTGTCGGTCGGCCAGCAGTCGGAGACCACGACGAAGGGGCATTTCGTGAGCGCGGCGCGCACCCGATCGGCGCGCGGCAGGCTGTCGGCGGGGTTGGTGGCGACGATCCACAGCGCCTTGATGCGGCCATCGGCGACGGCGTCGAACAGGTCGACCGCTTTCAAACCGGGCTTCGGCGTCAGCGCCGGGGCATTCCAGAACGCAGCCAACGCCGCTCGGTCGGCGGGGTCGTCGAATTTCATGTGCGCGGCGAGCTGGTTGGCAAGGCCCCCGACCTCCCGCCCGCCCATCGCATTGGGCTGACCGGTGACCGAAAATGGGCCCATCCCGGGCCGTCCAATCCGACCGGTGGCGAGGTGGCAGTTGACGATCGCGTTAACCTTGTCGGTACCGTCGGTCGCCTGGTTCACCCCCTGGGAATAGACCGTCAACACCCGTTCCGTGCGGGCGAACATCTCGAAAAATGTTTCCAGCAGCTCGGGATCGACGCCGCAGAGCGCGGCGGTCCGTTCGGTGTCGTCGGGGCCGGCGGCATCCAGCGCCGCTTCCAGGCCTTGCGCGTGCCGGGCGACCCAGGCGTGGTCGATCCGGTTGGCACCCTTGAGGAAGGCCAGCAAACCGTTGAACAGCGCGACGTCGCTGCCGGCCGCGAGCGGCAGATGCAGATCCGCGGCCTCGGCCGTGGCGGTGCGGCGGGGGTCGAGCACGACGATTTTCGTGCCATGCGCCGCTTTCGCCGCGAGTAGGCGCTGATGCAGCACCGGGTGGCACCAGGCGGCATTGCTGCCGACGAGGACCACGAGATCGGCTTCCTCCCAATCCTCATAAATGCCCGGCACCACGTCCTCGCCGAAGGCCCGCACGTGGCCGGCCACGGAGGAAGCCATGCAGAGGCGCGAATTGGTGTCGATGTTGCCGGAGCCGATGAAGCCTTTCATCAGCTTGTTGGCGACGTAGTAGTCCTCGGTCAGACATTGGCCGGACACGTAGAAGGCGACGCTGTCGGGGCCGTGAAGTTCGATCGTGCGGCGAAATTTCAGCGCGACGAGGCCGAGTGCATCGTCCCAACTGGCGGGTTTGCCGCCGATCGTCGGTTGTGTGAGGCGGCCGGCGTTATCCAGGGTTTGCCCCAGCGCGGCGCCTTTGGAGCAGAGACGGCCGCGGTTGGAGGGATGCGCGATGTCGGCGGCGATCGCGCCGTCATCGCGTGCGACGACACCGCAGCCGACCCCGCAATAGGGGCATGCGGTGTGGATCATGACACGCCAAGCATGATGATTCGCCCATCGACGCGCACCGGAACCGTGCGCGCGCAGCCCTCATCGGGTGATTTCGCCTTGCCGTCGGTCAGGCCGATGACCCAGTTGTGCAGCGGGCAGGTCACGGAATCCCCGTGCACAATCCCCTGGGAGAGTTTGCCGGCCTTGTGGGGGCAGCGGTCGTAAACCGCGAAAATGCGATCGTCGGCGAGGCGGAAGACGGCGATGTCGTCCCCCGCGGTCGTGACGGTGCGGCTGCCCAGGCGGGGGATGTCGTCGATGGTGCCCACGGATTTCCAGGCGAGGTCGATGCTGGTCTTCATGCCGGTCACTCCACGGTCGCCAGGGGGCGGAATTCATGCGCTTCGACACCCGCCGCCCGGTCCGCCCAGGGATCGCGCTGCGCGTGGCGCTGGCTTTCGATGAAGCGGTCGCGCAGCAGGCGGCGCGCGCCGGGGTCGGCGACGATGCGCGATCGCACATAATCGATGCCGACCCGCTCGACCCAGGGCGCGGTGCGTTCAAGGTAGCGGGCTTCCTCCCGATACAGTTGCATGAACGCGGCGGCGTATTCCAACACCTCCTCTTCGGTCGTCACCTTGCACAGGAGGTCGGTGACACGCACGGTGATCCCGCCGTTGCCGCCGACATGGAGGTCCCAGCCGCTTTCGGTGGCGATGGCGCCAAAATCCTTGATCGTGACCTCCGCGCAGTTCCGCGGGCAGCCGGAGACCGCCATCTTGGTCTTGTGCGGGGTCCAACTGCCCCAGGTCATTTTCTCCAGCGCGACGCCCATCGCCGTGGAATCCTGGGTGCCGAAGCGGCACCATTCCGATCCGACGCAAGTCTTCACCGTGCGCAGGGCCTTGCCGTATGCGTGGCCGGAGACCATGCCCGCGGCGTTGAGGTCCCGCCAAACCGCCGGCAACTGCTCCTTGCGGACACCCAGCAGGTCGATACGCTGGCCGCCGGTGACCTTGACGGTGGGGATGTTGTGCTTGTCGACGACGTCCGCGATGGCGCGCAGCTCGGCCGACGTGGTCACCCCGCCCCACATCCGCGGGACCACGGAATAGGTGCCGTCCTTCTGGATGTTGGCGTGCATGCGTTCGTTCACGAAACGCGACCGGGCATCGTCGCGGTATTCGCCCGGCCAGGCGCACAGGAGATAAAAATTCAGCGCCGGGCGGCAGGTGGCGCAGCCATCGGGATTGGACCAGCCCAGTGACCGCATCGTCTCGGGGATGGATTTCAGCGCTCGGGCGACGATTTCGGCTCGGACCGCGTCGTGGCCCAGGGCGGTGCAGGCACAGACCGGCTTGATTTTCGGGGTGGCGTCATAAGCCGATCCCAGCGCCAGCGTGAGCAGGGATTCCACGTGGCAAGTGCAACTGCCGCACGACGCCGAGGCCTTGGTGCGCGCGCGGACCTCATCGACCGAGGACAGTTTGTGCTCGTGAATGGCGGTGAGGATGCGGCCCTTGGAAACGCCGTTGCAGCCACAGATTTCAGCGGTGTCGGGAAGCGCCTCGACGCCGCTGCCCTGGTTCACGCCGGCGGCGGCGGGGCCGAAGATCAGCAGGTCGCGGAAGGCCGCGATGTCGGTGGCGTTGCGAATCAGATCGAAATACCAGCCGGCATCCTGGGCCTCGCCGTAGAGCACGGCACCGATCGGCACGTCGCCGCGCAGAACCAGCTTCTTGTGCACACCCTTGGCGGCGTCGCGATAGACGATGTCCTCGCAGGTGTCGTCGCCGGTGAAATCGCCGGCGGAGAACATGTCGATGCCGGTGACTTTCAACCGCGTGCCGGACACCGCCGGGACGTAGTCGGTGTCGGCGACCCCGGTCATCCGGTCCGCGGCGACTTTCGCCTGGTCCCACAAAGGGGCGACGAGGCCGAACAGGGTGCCCCGGTGTTCGACGCATTCCCCGACGGCGTGGATCGCGGGGTCGGAGGTGCGCATCCCGTCGTCGACGACGATGCCGCGGTTGCAGGTCAGGCCGGCATCTTTCGCCAGTTGGGTGGCGGGGCGGATGCCGACGGCCATCACGACGAGGTCGGCCGGGAGGATGGTGCCGTCGGCGAGTTCGACCGACGTCACCCGGTCGGTGCCGTGGATCGCTTTGGTATTGGCCTCGGTGATGACGGTCAGCCCGCGGGCTTCGAGGTCGGCTTTCAGCATTTTTGCCGAAACCGGATCGAGCTGACGTTCCATCAGGGTCGGCATCAGATGCAGGACGGTGGTCTTCATGCCGTTGCGGGCGAGGCCGTTGGCGGCTTCAAGGCCAAGCAGACCGCCACCGATGACGACGGCGTTGGTCCGACCGGTCCGGGCGGCGTTCACCATCGCCTCGACATCGGCGATGTCGCGGAAGGCGATGACGCCGGGCAGGCGATGGCCAGGAACCGGAATGATCACCGGGGTGGAGCCGGTGGCGATCAGCAGCAGGTCATAGGGGCGTGTCGTGCCGAGCGCACCGGTGACGGTGCGGGCGTCCCGGTCGATCCCGACGACCGGTTCGCCGGCGATCAGCTCGATCCCGTTTTGCGCGTACCAGGCCCGGTCGTGCGTGACGATGTCGGCGAACTGCCTCTCCCCCGCCAGGACGGGAGAGAGCATGATCCGGTCGTAGTTGCCGTGTGGCTCCGCCCCAAACACCGCGATGTCGAAGGCGTGCGGTGCGCGGCGGAGAATCTCCTCGATGGTGCGGATTCCCGCCATGCCGTTGCCGACGAGGACGAGACGGCGGCGCTTGGGCGCGATCATGTTCATGGGTCCGATCCCTTTCCGGCGGTCAGACGCGCGCGGCGCCGTAAAGGGCGGTCCAGGTGGTGCGCCACTTGTTCCGCACCACCGTGATGCAGACCAGTGCGACGGCGGCCAGGCCGGCGAAGATCAGGAAGCCGGGGCCGTAGCTGCCGGTGAGCTGCTTGGAATACCCGAGGCTGGAGGCGAGGTAGAACCCGCCCAGGCCGCCGGTCATGCCGACAAGCCCCGTCATCACACCGATTTCGCGGCGGAAGCGCTGCGGCACGAGTTGGAACACCGCGCCGTTGCCCATGCCCAAAGCCAGCATGCCGACGATGAAGACCGGCATCACCACCCAGATCGAGGCAATCCCGGAGCTGACCGCCCCAAACGCACACGCGGCAACCGCATACATGATCGTCAGCGCTCGGACACCGCCAAGACGGTCGGCGACGGCGCCCCCAATCGGGCGGACCATCGAGCCGGCGAAAACCACCGCGGCGGTGCAATAGCCGGCGGTGACCGGAGGCAGCCCATACTGGTCGTTGAAGTAGATGGTCAGGGAAGACGCGAGGCCGACGAAGCCGCCGAAGGTGACGCTGTAGAAGAACATGAACCACCAGGCGTCGGGAACCCTCAGCAGGTCCATGTAGGACGCGAAAGTCTTCGGCGCCGGAGCGTTGGGGCTGTCCTTGGCGAGCACGGTGAACAGCACCAGCGCGATGGTCAGCGGAATGGCGGCAAGGCCGATCACGTTCTGCCACCCGAAGATCAGCGCCAGACCCGGCGCGAACAACGCGGCCAGGACGGTGCCGGAATTGCCGGCGCCGGCGATGCCGAGGGCGGTGCCCTGATGCTCAGGCGGATACCAGCCGGAGGCGAGCGGGAGGGCGACGGCGAAGGAGGCGCCGGCAAGGCCAAGGACACAGCCGAGGACAAGCGTGGCGGGGAAGGTGTTGATGCCCAGTGCCCAGGCGGCGACCAGCCCGGCGATGACCACGGCTTGGGCGCCGATGCCGACGCGTTTGGCGCGGTAGCGGTCGACGAGGACGCCGAGGAGGACCCGAAGCGCGGCGCCGGCGAGAACGGGGGTGGCGACCATCAGGCCCTTGTGGGCGGGGTCGAGCTGAAGTTGTTTGGCGATGGCGACGCCCAGCGGCCCGAGGAGCACCCAGACCATGAAGCTGAGATCGAAATAGAGGAACGCGGCGAAAAGGGTGGGAAGATGCCCAGCCTTGAGGAAGCCCTTGCTCATGTGTCTGTGCTCGATACAGACGGGGCGCCGTTGACCCGTCGGTCGAAGAGGTGAAGCCTGGGGCTTCGTGGTGCGGTAAGCGGCCCGCCGTTGTGCCGCGCCCGGGGGTGGTGTTCCCCTGTTCGCATATGCAGCAAGAGGCGTGCCAAGTTTCAGATCAGGAATTTGGCGTTGATTTAGGCATGAACGGTTGAAAGATTTGGCCAAAAAACAGTCGATATGGACTTAAAACATGCAAATGCCTAATAATAGGTCGAAAAACCTCAGCGAGCGCCGACCTAAAACGGGCAGATGCCGCATCTGGCGGCCAAACCGCCCAACGCCTCCCGCGCCGTCAAGCCATTCGCCATCGCCCGATCCCGACCCAACCACGACCGAAATGTCGATTTTAATGGTATTGGATCAAAATTTGTGTAGAACCCGCCCATGCGCAAGCTGCTCCTGATCCTCGCCTGCCTCCTCACGGCCGGAACCGCTCGGGCCGAGGACCCGTCAGCCCTCTGCGAATCCGCCATCGCCGGCGCCGAATACACCGGCAGCCTGCCAGCCGGAATGTTGCATGCCATCGCCATGGTCGAAAGCGGACGCTACGACGAAACCAAAAAAGCCGTCCGCCCCTGGCCCTGGACCATCAACGCCCAGGGCGTCGGCCACTACTACACCTCGAAAGCCGATGCCATCGGCGCGGTGCGCGACCTCCAGATGCACGGCATAAAATCGATCGACGTCGGCTGCGCCCAGGTCAACCTCATGTTCCACCCGGACGCCTTCGCATCCCTCGATGAGGCCTTCGATCCCATCGCCAACGCGGTTTACGCGGCAAAATTCCTCAATCGCCTCCGGGCACCCGGCGATGACTGGGCCAAAGCGATCGCCGCCTACCACTCCGCGACCCCGGCTTTGGGCGATGCCTACCGCGTCATGGTGATGACACGCTGGTCCGGCTCGCACCCAACGGTCATGGCCAAGGTGCAACCGGCCGCCTATCGCGACTTCCGAGCCACCAGCGCGGTCTACGGCGCCTTCGCCCAGGCCAGCCACGCCTACGGCGCCCAGGCCTACGGCTCGTTCGCTCGGGCTGTGCGCTAGCAGCCTGCTAGCCCTTGACCCGCTCGATCTCCGCCCCGCACGCCGCCAGCTTCTGCTCCACCGCCTCGTAGCCACGGTCGAGGTGGTAGACACGGTTCACAACCGTCTCCCCCTTCGCCGCCAGCCCCGCCAGGATCAGCGACAGCGACGCCCGCAGATCGCTCGCCATCACCGGCGCGCCCGACAGCGACGATACCCCCCGCACGATCGCCGAGGACCCGTGCACGTTGATCCGCGCACCCATCCGGTTCAGCTCGGGGACATGCATGAACCGGTTCTCGAAGATCGTTTCGGTGACCATCGAGGCACCCTCCGCCACCGACAGCATCGCCATGAACTGCGCCTGCATGTCCGTCGGAAATCCCGGATACGGTTCGGTCATCACGTCCACGCCATGCAGCCCGTTCAGCCGCTTGACCAGAACCCCGCCGTCGCCCTCCGTCACCTCCACACCGGCCTCGCGCATCACCCGGATCGTCGCCCCCAGATGCGCCAGCCGCGCATGCCGCAAAAACACCGACCCGCCGGAAATCGCCGCCGCGCAGGCGTAGCTCCCGGTCTCGATCCGGTCGGGAATGATCGCGTGTTCCGCCCCGTGCAGGGACGCCACCCCTTCGATCGTCAGCGTGTCGCTCCCGATCCCTTCGATCCGCGCACCCATCGCGTTCAAACAGGCCGCGAGGTCCCCGATCTCCGGCTCCCGCGCCGCGTTCGCCAGCACCGTCCGCCCCTCGGCCAACGAGGCCGCCATCAGCAGATTCTCCGTCGCCCCAACCGACACGAACGGAAACACGATCTTCGCCCCGCGCAGCCGCCCTTTGACACGACCGTCGATATAGCCGCCCTGCAGATCGAACGTCGCGCCCATCTGCTCCAGGCCCTTGATGTGCAGATCGACCGGCCGCGCCCCGATCTCGCACCCGCCGGGCAGCGGAACCCGCGCCTCCCCAACCCGCGCCATCAGCGGCCCGAGCACCAGGAAGGACGCCCGCATCTGCCGCACGATGTCGTACGGCGCCTCGGTATTCGTGATCGATCCGCCCAGCGCGAGCACCCGCCCCGCATTGTCCTGCTTGGCCACCTCGATACCGTGCTGCGCCAAAAGCGCGCCCATCGTCTTGATGTCGGCGAGCTTCGGCACGTTCGTCAGCACCAGCCGCTGGTCGGTCAGCAGCCCCGCGGCCATCAACGGCAGGGCGGCGTTCTTCGCCCCGCCAATGGGGATTTCGCCCGATAGCGGCCGGCCGCCCCGGATTCGGATACTGTCCATCGGTTTACATCCTCGGCAGCGCGGTACCGCGCTGGCCCATATACTTGCCGGCTTTGTCGGCATAGCTGGTTTCGCAGGGTTCGTTCCCTTGCAGGAACAGGAACTGGCAGATGCCCTCATTGGCATAAATGCGGGCGGGCAGGGGGGTTGTGTTCGAGATCTCGATCGTCACCTGCCCCTCCCACTCCGGTTCCAGCGGCGTGACGTTCACGATGATGCCGCACCGCGCATAGGTCGATTTTCCCAGACAAACCACCAGCACGTCGCGCGGAATGCGGAAATACTCGATCGTGTGCCCCAGCGCGAAGGAGTTCGGCGGGATGATGCACGTATCCACCTTGCGGTCGACGAAGCTGGACGGCGCGAAGGCCTTGGGGTCGATCGTCGCCGAATCGATGTTGGTGAAAATCTTGAACTCGTCGGCGATCCGCGCATCGTAGCCGTAGCTCGACAGCCCATAGCTGATCACGCCGTCGCGCTTCTGTGCCTCCACGAAGGGTTCGATCATGCCATGGTCCCGCGCCATACGGCGGATCCAGCGGTCGGACATCACGGCCATGGTGGTGCGGTTTCTCCTGTGTAAGCCGCACCGTGTAGCGCACCGCGCGCTGGCGCCGCAAACCCCCAATCCGCGGCGGCGCCGCAAAACGTCCTGTAACGTTGGCCCGCTTCATTTGTCCGACGAAAGACGCCATCCTTCGCGCCGGAACAGCATGACCCAAACCGCACCATCCCCCGCCCGCCCCCCCAGGGACACCCGCGTCGACATCGTCCGCGGGTGGCTGCAACTGACGATCTTCGCCAGCCATGCCGCGGGATCGTGGATCGGATTCTGGATGATCCACGGCGCCTGGGGCCTGTCGGACAGTTCCGAGCAGTTCGTCTTTCTCTCCGGCCTGATGCTGGGCAGCGTGTTCGCGCTGAAAACCGCGCGCCAGGGCTGGGTCGCGGCATCCGCCGACATGCTCGTGCGCAGCTGGCGCCTCTACCGCACGAACATGATCGTCTTCGCCCTGTTCGGCGCGCTCGCGATCGCCGCCGGCCAATCCGGCCTGTTTCCCGGCGAAACCGAGCGTCTGGGCTGGGCCTATGCCCTGCAGCATCCGGCACGCGCGGTGCTGGCCGGTCTCACCACCTTCTATCAGCCGAACTACATGGACATCCTGCCGGTCTTCATGTGGTGCATGCTGGCCCTCCCGCTCTTCGCCGTGCTGGAGGCACGTATCGGGGACTGGGCGCTCGCGCTCCCGCTTGGCCTTTACGCCGCGGCGCACTGGTGGGGATTGTCCCCGCCGGTCCTCGGAACCGGCACGCATGGCGGGTTCAACCCCTTCGCATGGCAAATACTCTTCCTCGTCGGCGCATGGCTCGGCCGGCGCTCATTGCTCCACGGCCGCGCGTTGCCGCCCTGGCGCTGGCTGACCGGGCTGTCGATCGCCATTCTCGCCGTCGCCCTGCTCATCCGACTGTCCTGGTTCGGATTCCTCCCGATCAACCTGCCGTTCCCCGAAAACGAGACGATCGTCGGCAAGGACGTCCTGGTGCTGCCCCGCGTCCTGCACGCTTTCGCCCTCGCATGGCTGGTCGCGGTCGCGGTGCCACGCAATGCCCCCTGGATGCACACCCTGGCCATGCGTTGGCTCGCCGCGGCCGGCCGGTTCAGCCTGCAGGTCTTCTGCCTCGGGCTGTTCCTGTCCTGGAGCGTCACCGCCGCCTTCCGCCTCTGGCCGAACGCGGTCTGGTGGCTCGACCCGCTGCTGATGCTGACCGGCTGCGCGATCCTGTTGCGCTATGCGTTGTGGCTCGATCGCGCCCGCGCCCCCGCCGAACCCCGCGCCGCCGCGACGGCCGGCGCCACGACCTGAGCCCAGGGCGGTCTCGAACCGACCGCCCTCCGGCTGACCGGCGGTGCCTATCGCCGCCCGATAACCTTGGCTATGATCGCCGAATCATCCCTAAATTGAGGGGGTGCGTAAAATTAAGACAAAGCGATCAACGAGAATACACCAGGGTTGACCTTGAACCGGCTGCACGAAGACGGGCACCAAAGGCCCGGAGAGGCGCCTGCTTCCTTCCGGCGAAAACTGGCGCGCCCGGCCGCGATCCAGGCACTGGCGGACCAAACCGATACCACCCCGGCGTGGGTCGCCGCCACCGCCGCCGCCCTGTTCCTCGCCCGCCTCGCCGGCGGTCCCGTCGCGCTCGGCCTGCGGCAGGCCGGCGCCGAGCCGCTTGTGACCCCGGCCGAACCGCCGGCGCCGAATTTTCGCTCGGCTCTGCGCCGCGCCGTCGGTGACCGCGGGGAATGCGACGATACCCCCGATTACGTGCTGCATGGCCGGCCGCTGACAGCCGCGCCACTGACCTTGGGACGTGGCGAGACCCTGTCGCTTGCCTTGCTCAGCCCCCCAGCGACCGCGGCGAAGCGCCGATCGCTGTGGATCGAAGTCGCCGCCGATCCCGCCGTCATCTCCCCCGCCCGCACCGAAACGCTTTGTCGCGCCCTGGCTCGGTTTCTCGATGCCGTCGCGAAGGATCCCGACGCGGACCCCAGCCGGATCGCTCTGGCCGATCGCCACCATCGCGCACCGACCTTGGACTGGCAGCCGCCAGGACCCGATTGCCCCCTGCCGCCTCCGTCCGACGTGGAACACATCACGCTCGCCGATCTGTTCGGGGCGATCCTGGCGCGCTGGCCGAACCGGTTGGCGATCGCCACGCCCAGCCGCCAGATGCGCTTCGTCGAAGTCGATCGCATCGCCAACGCCCTCGCCGAGACCCTGTCCACCCGCGGTGCCCGCCCCGGCGATGTCGTCGCGATCCGTCTGTCCCATCCCACCCCACCCGCCAGTGCCGCGCTCTACCCATGCCTGACGGTGGCCGCGCGCCGGCTGGGCTGCGCAATCCTGCCTTTGGGGCAGCAGATCGGCGCACGACAGGCGCAAGCGCAGGTGGCACACGTCGGCGCGCGCTTTCTGGTCTCGGCATCGGCATCGCCGGATTGCGAGCCAGCCTGGCTGCCCGGCGCCACCCGCGATCCGATCGAAACCTTCCCCGACGCTGTCCTGTTCAGCGCCCCGGCGCCGGTGCCCGCCGCCACCACCGATGCCGCGATCCTGCTGACCACCAGCGGCACCACCGGCCAGCCCCGGACCGTCATGCTCAGCGACGCAATGATCCTGGGCTTTCTGACCAGCCTGATCGGGGCCGGGCTGATGCCCGCCGAACCCGGGTTGCTGTGCCCCAATATCGGCTTCGATCTGGCGATCGCGGACATATGGCTGCCCTGGTCCCTGGGCCGCCATGTCGTGCTGCTCGATACTGAAAGCCGTGCCCCCGCCGTACTGGCCGACGCCCGGGCGCTCGGCGCTCGGGTCATGAGCATCACCCCAACCCAAGCCGCGGCCGTTATCCGGGACGATGCCGCCGGCCTCGCCGGCTTCGTCACGATTTTCTGCGTGGGGGAGGCGTTCCCGCCTGCGCTCGCCCGCCGCTTGCAGGCGCTCTACCCCACCATGTCCATCGTCAACGGCTACGGCCCGAGCGAGGTGGCGATCCTGTCGTCCGCCTGGCGCGTCGACATGGCCGGTGAGTCCCGGGTCCCGATCGGCCCGGCCTTGCCGTTCTACCGCGTGCTCGTCGCCGACACCGAAGGCCGGCCGCTGCCACCGCATTGGCCGGGGGAGCTGCTGATCGCACCCACCGCCCCCGCACCCGGCTACCTCGATCCCGTCGCCCGCGCGCAGCGGTTCGCTGAAATCGAAACCGAGGAACCCGGCCCGTTCTTTCGCAGCGGCGATTGGGGCTGGATCGACGCCCAGGGCCGCTTGCAGTTCATCGGCCGGCGCGATCGGCAAAGCAACGCCAGCGGCCTGCGGGTCGAGCTGGACGATGTGGAGGGCCGCATCGGCGAGGTCCCCGGCGTCGCCGACTGCGCCGTGGTCATCGCCGGCGAACGGGGCGCCGACGCCCGGCTCGTCGCTCTCGTGCAGCGTAGCGCGGACGCCCCGGATGACCGGACAATGCGTGAGCGGATTCGGGCCCATTGCAGCGCCTGGCTTCATCGCGGCGCGGTGCCAACCGGCATTCTGTTCGTCGATTCCATCCCGCTCAGTCCCTCGGGGAAAAAGGACTACCGCACCCTGGCGGCACAAGCCGCGGTTGCGCGACCGGCTGCCGCCACCGCCCCACCCCACCAGTGCCCGGCAGCACCGAAGCCCGGCTCGCGGACCTCTGGAAACGGGTTCTGCGCGATACCCTAGCCGAAACACCCTGTCTGGAGGACAATCCGCTCACCTTCGGCGTCACCTCGCTCGATGTCATCGACGTCGCGCTGGCAATCGAGACCGCCTTCGGCGTGAAGCTGCCACCCGATCAACTGTTCCTGGGCACAACGATCGCGGACCAGGGGCGGTGGATACGGGCGCGTCTGATGGATGTGGCGACTGTCTCGCCCGATCGTGCGGCGATGCGCCTGGTCCGCCCCGCCAACAAACCCGCCAAAGGCACCGTGCTCGGCGTACCCGGTTTGGGCGGCAATGCGCCGTTCCTGGGCACGATCGCGGCCCACATCCTGCGCGACTACGATATCTGGACCTTCGAACTCGATCTGCGTGGCCGCGAGCTGACCCATGGCGATGCCTGGCTCGATGCCGCGCGCCTGCTCGCCGAACGGCTGCTGATGCCCGAAACCACGCACCCAAAAGCGCTGATCGGGTTCTCCATCGGGGCTTTCGTCGCCTGCTCGCGAACCGGATGCTGCTCGCCGCCGGTGCGCCGTCCATCCCGGTCATCAACTTCGACGGCGGTCTGCTCTGGTCCGACGTCCCGGATTGGGAGAGGCGGGTCGCCGACCTCCCGCGATGCGATGACGCGATCGCGATGATGCTGCTGCGCCGCGCACCCCTCCCGCGGTTCGCCATACCCGAGGAAGACGATCTGGACTGGGTTCGGGTGGGCGTGAAACCACGCACTTACTGTTGCAACACCCTCTCGCATCTGGATTTTCACCGTCCCACGCTGCTCCTGGCCTATGCCGCGACGCTGGAATCGTTCGTGGACGGACACGACGCACCCGCCGAAGGCCCCGCGCCCCCATGCTTGGCCACCCCCGGCGGCCGCCTGCACACACTGCTGTCCCGGGCGGATACGGTCGTCGCGCCCGATGTTCTGAATTTCGTGACCGGATTGCCGGACGGGCCGGTCGATCCCGAACTGCGCGTGGGTCTCCTGTTCCTCGCCCTGGTCGCGGGCGATGCCATGCTGACCCAATGGATCGTCAACCGCCTGCAAGCCGAGGAACCCACCGCGCGCGACGCCGTCTACGCGCACGTCGCGATGTTGTCGCAGGCCGGCCGGCACCAGGACGCGAGGGAACGTGCCGAACGATGGTGTGCCGGCCAGTCCGACCCCGACTTGATGGCGCGTGCACGCGAACGGCGCGTTGGGCTGAGTTGGGACCGGGCCGCTGGCCTGCTGACCGGCGGCGACGACGCCGCCATGGACCTCGCGGCGTCCCTGTGGCGCTGATCCCCAACCCCGGAGGTTATGCCGGAACCGGCGCGTCCTTGTGCGGCAGCCCCCTGGAATCTTCCGCGTGAACGCCGCCCGCGGACCGTTGAACCGCTATCGCCAAATGCGGCACCGCACGGCGGCGTGAATCATGCGATCTAACGCCAGCCAGCCTCCTTGTCGCAGGCCTTCATTTCCGCCGGATGGGTCTTTTCCCATTGTGAGATGGTAAGAGTCTCGCTGTCGCTCATCTTGTTGTTCATGCAGGTGCAATATTTGGTAATCACCTCGATCGAGGCTTTCTCGTCCTTGTTGTCCGCGATGCACTGCGCGACCCACTTGGCATCGTCCGAACTCGCATAACCGGCTTTGGCCCCAAACAGGGACACGAAAACCACCAGGCCGAGGGCGACTGCTTTCATCTTGAGCTCCTGTCATCTGTTGTTTGGTGCCGAACCGAACCGGTCGCGGCACGCAACAACGTCCCGGAACCGAGCAGTTCTGTCAATCAAACGCTGGCCCCCTCGCGGGAACGTGTCCGCCCCTCAGCCCACCGGAACCGGCGCGTCCTTGTGCAGCAGCCCAGCCGTCTTCAAATCCGACCACAGCCCCGCCGGAATATTCCGTGTGAACAATGGTAAATTCTCGTTGAACTCCGCCGCCGTGCGGGGCCCCGGAATGATCGCGCACACCGCCGGATGCGCCAACGGAAACTGCAACGCCGCCGCCGGCAGCGGCACCCCGTGCGCATCGCACACCGCCTGAATCTGCCGCACCCGCGCAACAACCTCCGCCGGCGCCGTGGCATAGTTCCACGTATCCCGCCCCGCCAGAATGCCCGAATTCAACGGTCCCCCAACGATGATCGACGTCCCCCGAGCCTGGCATTGCGGCAGCAGATCTTCCAGCGGCCCCTGTTCCAGCAGCGTATAACGCCCGGCCAGCAGAAACGCGTCCCAGTCGCCGATCTTCAGCGCCTCCAGCAGCACTTCCTTCTCGTTCACCCCGATCCCGATCGCCGAAATTTCCCCGCTGCGCTTCAATTCCTCCAGCGCCTTGTACCCGCTTTCGGCCAGCACCTTGAAATACCGGGCATTCAGTTCCGCACCGTGCTGATACGCCCCGATGTCGTGCACCAGCGCGATATCGATCTTCGCCAGACCCAGCCGCTGGTAGCTGTCCTCCACCGACCGCATGATGCCGTCATAGGAATAATCGTAGATCACATCGAACGGCATCGGATCGATCCGCCCTTCCTTCGTCGGCCGCAGCAACCGCCCCACCTTCGTCCCAAGCACCCATTCGTCCCGAGGCTTGTCCCGCAGCGCATCGCCCACCCGGTGCTCCGCCGCGCCAATGCCATAGAACGGTGCGGTATCGACATAGCGCACGCCCGCGTCCCAGGCGGCGGTGACGATGTCTTCCCCCTGCTGGCGCGTCACCTTCACCCGCGTCCCGCCCATCGTCGCGGTCCCCAGGCCCAGCGTCGTCACATGCAGCTTCGTGCGGCCAACCTGGCGCTTTTCCCATGTGGGCATCGTACGTTCCTCCATGATTGCGCCCCGTTTACACAACCTTGCCGGCCGCGGCGCAACCGGAGCCCCTGGCAGGCTGCTGAAAAACTGGTCGTTGAGGGCTGCTGAGCGAATTTTCGTGCAGGAAAGGACAAAGCGAAGACACGATGTTGTCACATCGTGGCAAGTTTTGGACGAATCCTGCGCGGAAAGGCGCCGGCAGACCGACCGACCCAGTTTTTCAGCAGCCTGCTACGGCAACCGGTTGAACCGCTCGGTCAGCAATCCGAAAAACCCCGCCGCATCGATCGACGTCAGCACCGTCGCGTTCGGCGCATGCGGCGTCCGCCCCCAACGATCGATCACCGTCCGCCCCCGGCACGGCCCCGGCCCCAGATCCATCGTCACATACGCCTCCTGGGTCGAGAACAAGTCCGGCCGCACCAGCCAGGCCACCGCCACCGGATCGTACAGCGCCGCCCCAGCCCCACCCAGCCGCCGCCCAAACGGCACCGTTCCCTGGATCGCACACGCCGCCCGCAGACACGCGCCCGTCCCCGAAGCCGCCATCGCCGCCAGATGCGCCTTCGTGCACAGCGCCTGAGCCGCGATCTCCAACGTCGCCAACACGATCGGCCGCCCGCAGGCCAGCACCACGGCCAGCGCTTCGGGATCGCTCACAGCGTTGAATTCGGCCGCCGGCGTCGCATTCCCCTCCGCCCAGGCACCGGACATCAGCACGATCTGTTTGATATTCCCCGCGATCCCCGGCTCGGTCATCAAAGCAAGCGCCAGATTGGTCGCCGGCGCGATCCCCACCAGCGTCACCGGCTCCCGAGCCGACCGCACGATCCGCCGGATCGCATCCGCCGCATGGTCCGCCTCTGCCGCCGGCCCCTCGGGCAGCGCGATCCCGCCCAACCCGTCGATCCCATGCACCCGGGTCTCGCTGGTGAACGCCCCCAGCAACGGTCGGTCCGCCCCGCCAAACACCGGCACAGCCCGCTTTGTCAGCCCCACCAGCGCCCGAGCATTCGGCAGCGTCCGGTCCAGCCCGACATTGCCCCCAGCCACGGTTATCGCCAAAACATCCAACTCCGGCGACCCCAGCGCCAGAAACAGCGCCAAAGCGTCGTCGGTCCCAGGATCGCAATCGAGCACCAGAGGAAGGGACATCGCAAAGTCTCCCCAAGAAATCATGGACAACGCCCTTTATACCGTATCCGTGCCCGCCGCGCGCGAGGCCCCGCTCGTCCCCCCGCCACGCGATCGCACCCGCGCCCTCAAACGGCATCTGGTCGAATCCCTGCGCGACCTGCGGGAGGCCAGGCGTCCCGAAAAGCTGATCCAGCCCCGGTCCCCCCAACCCCAAGGCTTCGCCGCCGATGTCGTCCGTGCCGGCTGCACCCAATGCCAAGGCCATTGCTGCCGAGGCGGGGGCGAGCACGCCTACATCGACGAACGCACCATGGCCCGCGTCCGCCAAGCCCACCCCGACCTCGACGCCGCTGCCATCATCGCCCTCTACATGTCCCACATCGCCGAGCAGGCCTACGAAGGCTCCTGCCTGTTCCATGGCCGCAACGGCTGCACCTTGGCCCAACCCCTGCGCGCCGAACTGTGCAACCAGTACTACTGCAACGGCCTATGGGATTTTCTCAAGCTGCGCCCCCTTCCCAAACACGTCGAAGTCCTCGCCTCAAATCCCCAAACCAAACGCCGCTCAGTTGTCAAAGCAGTAAAGCCGGAGGACGGGACGGACTGGGAATAGCCGCCTGAGTGATCCGCCGAACACCGTGCCATGCCCAAAACAGCGAAAACCGTGTTGGAAACGGCGACAATATTTCGCACAGAGCACCCCGAGAAAGCCAAAACCACAGAGCCCGCCGAGGAACCCAAGGCTCCTCTCCGCGTTCTCTGGTGCGTCCCGAAGGACGCGATCACCTCGTGGGTGAAAGTCCCACCCGGGCAATGGTCGGTTGGCCCGGTAGCTGGCAGGCGGTTTAACTGGGTAACTGGTTGGATCGAAGCCCTGCGACAAACCTCGCCATGGGC
>CAIRCM010000196.1 GCA_903877125.1 uncultured Acetobacteraceae bacterium
CAGACGGGAAGGCGTCCTGTCGTGAGCCTAACATGAAGCCAGTCGGAAAGCCGGATGCGGGAAACCCGCACGTCCGGTTTGATGAGCGGGGGAGGGAAACGGGTTGCCTTGGCAATACCGCGCCCTTCCTCGACTCTACCACCGGCGCCTGCTGGTGATCGGGGCTGGCCAACGCGCCTACGACCTCCTGCGGATGCTGACGAAGGAGGGCAGCAACCTCCACTACGACATCGTCTTCCTGCAGGAGCCGGCGATGGGCGACGTCGACGATAGGCTGCGGACAGAGCCGGGCGTCCGCATCCTGATGCAGTCGGACTGCAGCATGCTCGAAGCGGCCCGGTCGCATCAGGCCGATGAGATCGTCGTCGCCCCTGACGACCGTCGCGGCATGGATCTTCACCGCTTGCTCGACTGCAAGAAGGCGGGTTTTCCGGTCGTGCAGTACCTGACGTTCATCGAGGCGGAAATCCGCCGCATCGATATCAAACGGCTTGAGGTCGGATGGCTGGTCTTCTCGGAAGGCTTCACCTTCAGCGCGATCGACCGTTTTCTGAAGCGCGCCTTCGATCTGGTGGTCAGTTCCCTGGTGCTGGTTCTGACCGCACCGCTGCTTCTGGGGGGGATGCTCGCCATTCGGTGGGAAGGGCCGGGCCCGGTTTTCTACCGGCAGGAGCGGGTCACACTGGATAACCGCGTGTTCTGGATCATGAAGCTGCGCACCATGCGGGTGGACGCCGAGGCCGGCGGTGCCGTCTGGGCCGCGACGCATGACAACCGGATCACCAAGGTTGGCAATTTTCTCCGCCGCGCCCGCATCGACGAACTGCCGCAATTGGTAAACATCCTCCGAGGCGAGATGTCTTTCGTCGGTCCGCGCCCCGAACGGCCGATGTTCGTGGCGGATCTCGCGGAAAAAATCCCTCTGTACAACGAGCGGCATATGGTGAAGGCTGGCCTGACCGGCTGGGCGCAGGTGAACTACCCCTATGGCGCGTCGGTCGAGGATGCACGCTCCAAGCTGAGCTACGATCTCTATTACGTGAAGAATTTCTCGATCCTGTTTGATTTCGTGATCATTCTGCAGACACTGCGCGAGGTCCTCTGGCCCAGCGGAGTACGATAACCTCGCCATAATTGAGGCCCGGTTCCGCCACATTACCGTGATGTCATGTGGGGATGACTTCCGGAGCTTCATGAGTTGCGCCGCCATTTCCTGCTTGCCGGCATTCTCGCCGTGTTGCCGACGCGAGGGCGCGGCCAGGACATCGTTCCCCCACCGCTGGCTGGCATCGCGGCGGGCGCGCTGACACGTTTGATCGAAACCACCCGGTCTCAGGCCATCGCGGACGGCGTTCGTCCGCTGCCGGGCCCTATTTTTCGCGGTCTCCTGGGGTTTTTCCCCGATGGTCTGCTGCGCCGGGTCCGCTATGGCACCGGGGGGGCCGAACGAACCGTGCTGCCGTCGCTGGCGTTCGGGTTTGGCGACGCCGCGGCGATCACACTCGGCGATGTCGTGCTGTTCCGAGACCCCCAACAGGCCAGTACCGATCTCAAACTATGGGCACATGAGCTGACCCATGTCCTGCAATATCAGCGCTGGGGTATCGCGGGCTTCGCGGAACGCTATGTCGGCGACGCCCGAGCGGTAGAGCGCGAGGCTTACGATAACGCCGACCGATTCGTCGCTTGGCGTGCGCGATAGCGCAGGGCGGCCAAGGCGCCGCATACAACCGCCAGGAATCCCGCCGAGGCCGGTTCGGGTATCGGGTCAGCGCTGCCGCCAATGGCCAGGGTGCCGCCCAGCGCATCGTTGACGGCCGCGATCCCGGCGCTGTTCAGCGGGATCGCGATCGCGGCATTGCTGGCGGAGATCGCAAACGCGGCACTGTACTGCATGCCCGACCCCAGGTCGGCAAAGATGCCTGCGTTGGGCAGGGCGTTGAGGTTCTCAAGCGCAGCCAGCGAGGTCGAGACATTCCACAAGGTCATGCCAGGCAGGCCAGCGACCGCACCCGTATTCAGTTCGAGGCTGGCCGCGACCACTGCCCCGGCTTGGCCCGTCAGATCGAACACGAAGAAGTCATTCCACCGCACGCCAAAGCACGATCCAATGATCGTATTCCTGTTCCCGACGAAATTTTGCTCGGTCGGGCTCCACCACCCCTGATCCGTGGCGGTGATGATCGTGCTTTGCCCGTCGGCGAACGACAGGGCGAGGGAGCCAAATGCGGTGCTGCCCGAAAAAGCGAAGGTTTGGGCATGGGCCCAAGACGACAGAGACAGGAGAATCAAAAATGCGATTGCATGCGCGTGCTTGAACATGGGTCACGTCCATCGAACAGATGGAGAACTCAACGCAAATCGCGTGCCATGACTTTAACGTGTTGACCGGGATCGTGAATCCGTTCCTTAGTCAGACCATTGTCGAGGGGCTGTAAAATCCACTGACAAACGGTCCGATTAGGAAACATACAATCGCATGTGTGTCCGCGTGGCTCAGGCCTCCGCCTCGAAACCCATGATCCGAGCGAAACGGGCCCGATAGGCCGGCCATACCTCTGGGTTGATCAACCGGGGCGGTCGCTTGCCATCCAGAATGTCGAGCACCTGTTCGGCCGCGAAGCGGGACATGTTTTCCCGCGATTCGATCGTGGCTCCCGCCGTGTGCGGGCTGACCAGCACATTGTCGAACTTCATCAGCGGATGCGACGACGGTGGCGGTTCCTCCTCCCACACATCGAGGCCGGCGCCGGCGATACGCTTTTGCCGCAGCGCCTCGGCCAGCGCGTCCTCGTCATGGATGAAACCGCGCGCGGTGGTGATGAAGTAAGCCTCCGGCTTCATCAGCCCGAACGCTCGGGCATTCATCATCTTCCGGGACTCCTTGGTCAGCGGGCAGTGCACGCTGACGAAATCGGCTTCCCGCAGCAATGTGTCGAAATCCACCTTCTCCGCCCCGCGCGCGCTGATCTGTTCAGCCGACAGCAGCGGGTCGAAGGCCAGCACCCGCATGTTGAACAGCCCGCGGCACAGTTCCGCCACCCGAGCACCGACGTTGCCGATGCCGAGGACGCCGACGGTGCGGTTCTTGAGTTCGCGTCCGGTAAAGGCCCCGCGCGGGATCTCTTTCCCCGCGCGCAGATCGCGGTCGGCCTCCACGATTCGCTTGGACAGCGTGAGCATCATCGCCAGCGCGTGCTCCGCCACACCCTCCTTGTTGCCCCCGGACTGGTTGACCACCGCGATTCCGGCGGCAGTGCAGGCATCCACGTCGATCGGATCGTAACCGGCGCCGTTTGACGACGCGGCGATCAGGTTCGGCGTCTTGGCCAGCAGCGCCGGCGTCACATGGAAATGCGGTGCGATTGCCTGCCGCGACGCGCCGATCTGGAACACATGCGCCATGCCGAGGATCGGATCGGCCTCATGCACCGGGCTTTCGTTCTCCAGCCGGTCGAGTTGCACGTCCGGCCGCTGGGCCAGGATTTCCGCGTAAAGCGGCGAGGACAGATAGCGCACGTAAAACACGCGCTTGGTGTTTGGGGCCATGGCGTTTCTCCCTATGCATTGGCTCGAAGCCTACGGCGCATGGTCACGAATACCAAGCTGCCTTGACGGCGCCGGTTTTGTGACTACTATAATAGTAGTTATACCGCAGGCCGCACCATGCAGCACAAACGCTTCAACACCATGACCTGCCCGATCGCCCGCGGCCTCGACCGCGTCGGCGAATGGTGGAGCATCCTCATCCTCCGCGACGCCTATAACGGCATGACCCGCTTCGATGAGTTCCAGAAGAACCTCGGCATCGCCCCGGGCATGCTCGCCCGTCGCCTGAACACGCTGGTGGAGGGGGGGCTGATGGAAAAGCGCCGCTATTCCGAAAAGCCGCCGCGCGACGAATATCTCCTGACCCCGGCTGGCCGTGATTTTCGGCCGGTGCTGCTGGCGATGATGGCCTGGGGCAACCGCCATTTCACGCCCGACGGCATCCGCGTCCAGGTGGTGGAGGCCGCGACCGGCGTCCCCGCCGACCCGGTTCTGGTCGATCGGCGCACCGGCCGCATCCTTGCTGAACCTGACTACATCGTCCGCCGGGAGACCCAGGCATGAGCACCACGACCATGAATCCCCGCACCATCCGCCTGCTGAATGGCGCGATCGTGCCGACGCTGCTTAGTATGGCCTGGCCCAATATCCTGGTGATGCTGGCGCAGGCGGCGACCGGGTTGATCGAGACATGGTTCCTCTCCCGCCTTGGCAGCGACGCGCTGGCCGGCATGGCCCTGGTCTTTCCCGGCTTCATGATGATGCAGATGCTTTCCGCCGGCGCGATGGGGGGCGGCATATCCTCGGCGATCGCGCGTGCTTTGGGCGGCCGCCGGCGGGATGAGGCGAATGCCCTGGTCCTGCACGCGTTGATCATCAACGCCCTCCTTGGCCTGCTCTTTGCCGCTCTTTTTCTGATTTTTGGCCGGTCGCTTTACAGCGCGATGGGCGGCCAGGGCGGCTCGCTCGCGGCCGCGATGCTTTATTCCAACGTCGTCTTTTCCGGGAATATCGTGGTCTGGCTGATGAATGCACTCGCCAGCACGATCCGTGGGACCGGCAACATGCTGGTGCCCTCGCTGGCGATTTGCTTCGGTGTCGTTCTGTTGATCCCGCTCTCGCCTTTGCTGATTTTCGGCTACGGCCCGATCCCCGGCTTTGGCATCGTCGGCGGCGGCATGGCGGTGATCGGGACCAATCTGCTCGTGATGGCGGTGCTGGCCTGGTACCTGCTGTGCGGAAAGGCTTTGGTGCGGCCCGTCCTGGCACGCCTGCGCTGGCCCTTGTTCGCCGACATCCTGCGGGTGGGCGCGGTGGGGGCCGTCAGCACTTTGCAAACCAGCCTGACCATTGGTTTGACCACGGCGTTGGTCGGTTCGGCTGGCGGCCCTGACGCGGTCGCCGGTTTCGGGACGGGATCGCGGCTGGAATACTTGCTGGTCCCGATGGTCTTCGGCCTTGGCGCCCCGATGGTTGCCCTGGTCGGCACCAATATCGGCGCGGGCCAGCGGGATCGCGCGCTGCGGATCGCCTTGACCGGCGGTGCCCTGGCCTTCGCATTGACCGAGACAATCGGTCTGACCGCCGCGATCTGGCCCCAGGCCTGGCTGGGTCTCTACGGTCACGACCCCGCGATGCTGGCGACGGGGGAGGCGTATTTGCGCACGGTCGGCCCGGTCTACGGGTTTTTCGGTCTGGGCCTGTCGCTTTATTTCGCATCCCAGGGGGCAGGCCGGCTTTTCTGGCCGCTTTTCGCTGGGTTAATCCGCATGACGATCGCGGTCGGCGGCGGTTGGGCGGCGTTCCACCTCACCGGTTCGTTACAGGCAGCCTTTTGGGCGCTGGCCGCGGCTTTGGTGGTTTATGGGACGACGCTGGCGACGGCGATCCGGGCGGGGGTTTGGTTTCGGAGTAAGGTTTAGGACCCTTGGTATGCGCGCGGGGTAGGAGGGGTGGCCGTGCCCGATCTCAAAACTCATACCAGCGGCCGTTGGCCTATCGGCGTTGGGTCAAAATTTAGCGGCTCTGGTATTGGACCCGCATCGATCGCGCCGGTGCGATCAACCGTTTGGTGCGCTGGCCTTATCGACAGGAGAACGGCGGCGTCTCGATCGCGAACTCAACCCGTCAAGCCCGGCCTAGAGCACGATCGGGTCAAGTTGACCCGATCATGCGTAATACCAGCCGCGCGAAACCTTGACTCGTGG
>CAIRCM010000197.1 GCA_903877125.1 uncultured Acetobacteraceae bacterium
AAGCTCTTGCAAAGAGCCTAAATCCTCATCAGTCAGACCTTGCCCAATCATCCGTCTCCGGACAATCGCAAGGGCGCCGCCAACGTATCCCTTCCTAGCCTATTCAATTCTCAAAGAGCGTTCCGAAGCGGCGAAGCCCGCCGCGTCGGGAGGCGCTTTCTAGGCGGGTGCCCCCCCCCTGTCAACGCGAATCGTCAGGGGGGCCAATTTTTCTTTTCAAGCGGCTAACCTGTTGAAAACAATAGGGCACAACCCCTGAAACTGACTTATTTCCGTAAACATGGGAGCCATGCGGGCGTCTCACGATCGTTTTTTCTAAACCCATCGAAGGCTCGGCTTTCCGCCCATCAGATAGGTCCCAACGGTCTCGAAATGCGTCCGCCGGCCCTGAAGATGCTGCGCCACACTGCCCACATCCCGCAGCCGCCGCTCGAACGGACCATTGGCGAAAATGGCCGTGGAACCCGCCTCATGGAACACGTGATAGGCCGCATCGCGCGCCGTATGGATCGCGAACGTCGTCGCCTGGCGTACGGCGATGCGGCTCGCCACCGAGATCGCGCCCTCACGCGCGACATCCTCCCAAACGCGGTCGAACGTCGTCAGCACACCGGCTTTCGCCGCCTTCAACGCCGCGTCCCAATACCCGACCGTCTGCTGAAAGCACTGATTGTCCCGCAGTTGCTCGGACCCGCCGAGCTGCACCTTGTCCTTGGCCAAGGCCATGACGGCGTTGAGGAGACCGCGCGCGGCGCCAAGCGCCACATTGCTGAAGCCCCCGGCGTAAAGCTGCATCGCCTGGAAGCTATATAATGTGCCGCTCTCCCGCCGTTCCGCCTCGGACTCCCGGGTGACGGCATGGGCGTCATCCACGAACAGATCGGTCACGGTGAATGAGTCGCTGCCGGTGCCGTTCAGCCCCATCACGTTCCACACGCCGGAATCGATCGTCGCCTGATGGCGCGGAAAGACCATCGTGCGCTCCCATTGGCGGCCATCCGCCTGCAGGACCGGCGATCCGTCAGCCTCGAAACACGGCGCCATCGCACCCAGCCAAGTCGCATGGCGCGATCCCGAAGCGAAACTGTAAGTGCCGGTCACACGCCAACCGCCATCCGCGCGGACGGCTTTCGCCGACGACCCCGGGCCGTTGCCCCACGCCAGCACGGCATTCGCGGGGCCCCAAATGGCCCGCGCGATGTCCGGCTGGAAATACGCCGCGGTCATCGAACAGCCCGACCCCTGATTCATGCACCAGGCGGTGCTGGCATCGCCCATCGCGATTGCCTCGATGCATTGCACGTATTCCGACGGCCGCAGTTCGAAGCCGCCGATCGATCGGGGCAGCAGCAAGCGGAACATGCCCGCTTCGTGCATGGCATCGAGCACATCGGGGGGCAGGCCCCGCGCCGCCTCGATCCGTGGCGCCGCCGCCTCCAGCAACGGGATCAGCCCGCGTGCTCGGTTGAGGCAGTCCTGTGCGATTTCGTTCATTCCGGCCGGCTCCCTGGGGTTCGGTCCACGCAATTGACATACCAATTGGGGGCTAGCAATACTCGCCAGTAGGTCGTCCATCAAAACGGGATTTCGCCCGAATAACACACGGAGCTTGCAAGTGACCGATCCCGAGACGCTGACCATCGATGTCAACGGCTACGCGACGCGCGTCTGGCGCAAAGGCAACGGCCCCAAGTTGGGCTATATCGCCGGGTTCGGTGGGCTGCCCCGCTGGATGCCGTTCCTGGACGAATTGGCGAAAAGCCGGACTGTGATCGTGCCGTCGGTCCCCGGATTTCCGGGCGGCGACCGTGGGCACTCGGTGCTGGATACGCATCTGGATTGGATGCTGGCGATGCGCCAGTTGTTGGAGAAAGCGGATCTGGAGGGGGCGGATCTGGCCGGGAGCTCGGTTGGTGCGTCGCTGGTGGCCGATGCGGCGGCGCTGTGGCCGGCTTTGGTGCGCAAGCTCGTATTGATCGCGCCGTTCGGACTGTTCGACGACAAGGACCCGCCGACCGATCCCTGGGCGCAGCGTGCCGATCAGGTGCCTGGTCTGCTCTGCGCGGACCCTGAGATTTACAAGGGCATGAAGGCGGCGCCGGAGGGGGCGAACTCGATCGAATGGCCGATCGAACAGGTCCGCGCGTCCGAGGCCGCGGCGCGTATCTTCTGGCCCCTCGGCAATACCCGGATCGAGAAACGGCTCGGACTGATCAAAGCGCCGACGCTGCTGCTGTGGGGCGAGCAGGACCGGATTATGCCACGCAGCTACGCCGACAAATTCGCCGCGGGGATCGCCGGGCCGACGACGATCCGGACGATCGCCGGCGCCGGGCATCTGGCCGAACTCGACAAGCCGGCCGACACCGCTCGGGCCATTCTGGACTTCCTTGGGTAGTTTCCCCCGGGGGACCTGGGGATAGTTCGGGGATTTTGGGGATAAGCCGGGGCGGCCCGGGTTATCCCCATTTTGTTAGGTATCGGGCCGGACAGGTTTCAAGGTTGTCCACGGCGCCGCAAATCCGCGCATAAAATAATACCGTAGCACTTCAGCCCCTTATCGGCGGGAAACGTGAATGATCCACAGGCCGGTCGGACAGGGAGTCGGGGTACCCGTCCGCCCACAGCCCCATCCACATCATCCTTTACCGAGTCCACCTTTCAAACTTCCTTCTTTTTGGAATCCTCTACCCTTCGATCCGTACGTACTCGAAATCGCCCGGCATATTGTCGATGCCGATGCGAGGGGGCGCGATCCATCCAGCGTAATGCCCGGCGTCTCGGACCGGTTGCATAAGGCTGGCAATGAACAGGTTGTCCTCGGTCGACGGCAGGACCTCGCTTGACCGCTTCGCCCATTGGTCGGCGGTGAGGATGGTTCCGTCGATATCCGCTCGGCAGGCAGCGAACTCACCGATGCCGCGATTGAAGGCAACGTGCGGCAAGGTCATGCGGAAGGCGATGCCCGCACGTTCGAGCACGCGGTTCCAGCGGGCAATGCCGGCTTCGGTGTCGACGACATAATCGTCGCGGAGTCTCATATTCAAGGCGGATAATGCTGGGGCGTCGTCCAGCGTCACCTTGCCGTCCTTGAGTCGCAGCACCGGATAAGAGGCATTGAGAAGCTGATGGTCGTCGGTCAGGCGATCTTCGCGATAGCGGCCTTTCAGGCCGGCATTGAAGGCGTTGGCGGCATTGCTGCTGATCTCGTTCCCGAACAGATCGAGGGTCAGGGAGAAATGCAAGTTCGCCTTCTTCTGAATGGTCGGCAGGTCGATGACGCCGAGCGCCCGGATGCGGGCGGTGTCGTGGGGATCGTCGACGCCAGCTGCCTTCATCGCGTCGCAGGTTCGCTGTATCACACGCTGCACCCCGGTTTCGCCCACGAACATATGGTGGGCTTCTTCGGTCAGCATGAAGCGGCAGGTGCGTGAC
>CAIRCM010000198.1 GCA_903877125.1 uncultured Acetobacteraceae bacterium
AAGTCGTGGTTGCCGGCATTCGCCGGCATGACGCGGGTGGAAGGCCGATGCGTCAATGATTGGGGCGGTTCGTATTACAACGCGCCGCAACTGCCTGAAGGGCGATCGTGCGCGCGGTCAGCCGCCGTGGGTTTTGCGCAGGAAGCCGGTGCGGGACTGGGCGCCGGCCATGATGAAGGCGGTGTCCTGGCCGGAGAGAATGAAGCGCGCGCCCATATCGATGTAGCGGGGCATGATGGCCTCGTTGTAGATCCCGGCCATGCCCGGGAATTTGTTGGATTTCGCGCAGGCATCGATCATCGTGGCATAGGCATCCGCCAAACGATCGTTGCCGAAATCGCCCGGGATTCCCATCTCGGCGCAGAGATCGTTGGATCCGATCAGCAGTACGTCGACGCCAGGCACCGCGGCGATTTCGGCCGCGTTGGCGATGGCGGTGGGTGTTTCCAGCATCACCACGGTCAGGTTCGACTTGTTCAGCACCGTGACCGCGTCGCCGGTCGACAGTTTGCCAAGCTGATAATGCGGGCCCCAGCCGCCGACGGAGCGGTGGCCGATGGGGGGATATTTCAGTTTTTCGACAACTTCCCGAGCCTCGGCCGCGGTATCGACGTGGGGCATGACGATGCCGAGGGCGCCGTTATCGAGGGCGCGGGTGGCGATCGAATATTGCCCGTTTGGCACGCGGGCGATGGGGGCGATCCCGGCGTCGAGCGCGGCGGCGGAGATTTGCGCGCAGGCTTCGAGCGACATGACGCCGTGTTCCATGTCGAGGAACAGCCAGTCGAAGCCGGCGCTGGCCATGGCCTTGGCGATTTCGACGCTGCGGGTCATGCGGATGCCGACGCCAAGGGAGAGTTGGCCGGCTTCCAGTTTCTCGCGGGCGACGTTGCGGACGGTGGTCATGCTGGGTTTCCTCCCGGGGCTTGTCGTTGTCATTATAGAAGCGGGGCGAGCCGGTTGGCGATATCGCCGAAATCCTCGGGACATTTTTGGCGGATGGCGGGGATGCGGCGGGCGGCTTCCTCGCCGAGGGCCTTTCGGCCGCCACCGGGGCCGTCGGATACGCCTCGCTGTTGGGCGAGAGGGGCGAAATAGCGCTCCTTGACGGAGATGTCGGCACGAACGTCGTTCCAGGCCCACTCCGTCGGCAGGTCCAATCCAGCGAGAACCCAGGTCTCCAGTTCCTCCCACGCATTGACGGTCAGGAAGGGGCGATGGTTGGCGAAGATGCGTTCCAGGTCGTCCAGGCGTTGCCGTCTGGTCGGGATACCGTCTCGGTCGATGCACAGGACGAAGATGTCGACCATCGGGTAACGATCGACGATTTCGCGCAGGCGCTGTTCTTTCAGGGCCTCGGTGACGCCTTGCAGCAGCGGGTTGGTGCAGACGACGACCTTGGTGTTGGGTTTGCCGTGCGCGGCGGCCAAGCGGTCGAACAGGGGTTTGAGGATAAAGCCGTCCTTGCGAAAATCCTCGGGAATGAGGAGGATTTTCACGGATCGGCGTCCG
>CAIRCM010000199.1 GCA_903877125.1 uncultured Acetobacteraceae bacterium
ACGGCACGATGTTGGAATGATGCTCCATCGCGGAAATCACCACCGCCTGCCCAGGCTTCAGCACCCCGCGCCCGTAGCTGTGGGCGACGAGGTTCAGCGAACCCGTCACATTGCCGGTGAACACGATCTCCGAACGGTCGCGCGCGTTCATCAATGCGGCGGCGGCATCGCGGCAGGCTTCGTAGGCGTCGGTGGTCCGCTCGCTCATCCAGTGCAGACCGCGATGGACGTTGGCGTATTGCGTCTCCATCGCGTCGCGCATGGCATCGATCACCACGCGCGGCTTCTGCGCCGAGGCGCCGCTGTCGAGGAACACGAACGGCTTGCCCCGGATCGTTTGCCCGAGGATCGGGAAATCCGCGCGGATCCGGTCGACGTCGAAGGCGGTCATACGGCTTGCCTTTCCCACCAAACATCGACGCGCTGTTCCAATTCCGATCGGATGGCGTCATCGGTCACAAGGTCGAGCGCCCCGGTCAGGAAGGCCCGCACGAGAATGGCACGCGCCGCGTCTTCCGGCACGCCGCGGCTTCGCAGATAGAAAAGCTGTTCCGCGTCCAACTCGCCGACCGTCGCGCCATGCGAGCATTTCACGTCGTCGGCGAAAATCTCCAGTTCCGGCTTGCTGTCGATCTCGGCATCCGGGGACAGCAGCAGCGCCTGGTTCATCTGGTAGCCGTCGGTTTTCTGCGCGTCGCGGGCGACTTCGATCCGCCCCTGGAACACGCCGCGCGACCGCCCATTGAGAACGTTCTTCACCGTCTGGCGGGATGTGCAATGCGGCGCGTCGTGCCGGACGATGGACGAGAAATCGGCGTGCTGGTTGCCGGTCAGCAGTTGTGCGCCGTTCATATGCGCAACTGCGCCCGCGCCCGACAGCCGAGCATGAATTTCTGTACGGGCGATGCGGCCGCCAAGGACCAGCGAAAACCCGTCGTAAGTGCCGTTCTCCGCGACATCGGCGTAGATTGTCGCGAAATGGAACCCTTCCGGGGACACATCCTGCACCCGGATATGGGTCAGATGCGCGCCGGGGCCAACGGTGATCTCGGTGACGACATTGGACAAAGACGTCCCGACGCCGGAGGCGGTTTCCAGCACCGTCAGCCGCGCACCGGTTTCCAGATGGATTGCATGCCGGGGGTGGAACGTATTAGCGCCATGGCCATGACTGTCTATCCGAACGATCCCGGCGTCCAGCCCCGACGGCACCCGCAGAACCGCGCCGTCCTCGGCCAGCATCGTGTTCAGCGCGACCAGTGGCTCGCGATCCGGGCGGGGCAGGGGGCCGAAGGCCGGATCGGCGGCGAAGCGACTGAATTGCGCCGCTGAGCCGGTCATATCGACGGTGAACCCGGGATCGGCTGGTGTCATGAACGCCATTTCCGCGACCGGACGCAGGCTGGTGTATTTCCAGGCTTCAGTCCGCCGTGCCGATGTCCCGCCCGGCAATCCCAGTCGCCGGAACGCGTCCGCCGCCGCCGAACGCACGGCCGGATCGCCCGGCAGCGCGTCCTTCAACGCGTCGTAACAGGCGAGGAAACCCGCCGCCCCCGTGGGTTGGTCGCTGCTCACGCGGCCTCCGCCAGGACATCGGCGTAACCGGATTTCTCCAGTTCCCGGGCAAGTTCCGGCCCGCCGGAGCGAATGATGCGCCCGCGCGCGAGGACGTGGACCCGATGGGGCACGAGATGATCCAGCAGCCGCTGGTGATGCGTGATCACCAGCGCCGAGAATTTTTCCGAGCGCAGCGCATTGACGCCATCGGCGACGATTTTCAGCGCGTCGATATCCAACCCGCTGTCGGTTTCGTCGAGGATAGCCAGCGACGGCCGCAGCAGCGCCATCTGAAGCACCTCATTGCGCTTCTTCTCGCCGCCGGAAAAGCCGACATTGACGTTGCGCTTCAGCATGTCGTCGGGCATCGCCAGCCGCTTCGTCTCCGCGCGCGCCAGTTTCAGGAACTGCACGGCATCGAGTTCGGATTCGCCATGCGCGCGGCGAATGGCGTTCAGCGCGGTGCGAAGGAAATTGGCATTGTTCACGCCGGGCAGTTCGATCGGTGCCTGAAACGCGAGGAACACGCCGGCGGCGGCGCGGGCCTCGGGCGGCATGTCGAGCAGATCGGCACCGTTGAAGGTGACCGACCCGCCGGTGACGGTGTAATCTTCCCGCCCCGAAAGTACATAGCCAAGCGTCGATTTGCCGGAACCGTTCGGTCCCATTATGGCATGCACCTCGCCGTCGGGGACGGTCAGGTCGATGCCCTGGAGAATTTGTTTGTCGCCAATGGAGGCGGCCAGGCCGCGGATTTCAAGCATACCGATTATCCCACCGATCCTTCGAGCGAAACCGCCAGGAGCTTTTGCGCCTCGACGGCGAACTCCATCGGCAGTTCCTTCAAAACGTCCTTGCAGAACCCGTTCACGATCAGGCTCACCGCGTCTTCTTCCGACAGGCCGCGCTGGCGGCAATAGAACAGCTGATCCTCGGCGATCTTCGATGTCGTCGCCTCATGCTCAACCTTGGCCGAGGGGTTGCGGCTTTCGATATAGGGCACGGTATGCGCGCCGCATCGATCGCCGATCAGCAGACTGTCGCACTGCGTATGATTCCGCGCCCCCGCCGCGCTTGGCAGAATCCGGACCAGCCCGCGATAGGTGTTGTTCGATTTCCCCGCGCTGATCCCTTTTGAGACGATCGTGCTGCGCGACCCCTTGCCGATGTGGATCATCTTCGTGCCGGTATCGGCCTGCTGATGGTTGGTGGTCACCGCGACCGAGTAGAACTCGCCCACGCTGTCCTCCCCCTGGAGCACGCAGGACGGATACTTCCAGGTGATCGCCGAACCCGTTTCGACCTGGGTCCAGGAGATTTTCGAACGCGCCCCGCGGCAGGCGCCGCGCTTGGTGACGAAGTTGTAGATGCCGCCACGGCCGTTTTCATCGCCGGGGTACCAGTTCTGCACCGTCGAGTATTTGATCTGCGCATTGTCCATCGCGATCAACTCCAC
>CAIRCM010000200.1 GCA_903877125.1 uncultured Acetobacteraceae bacterium
CACGCCTTGGTGTGATTCCACCTCCGGCGATCACGCTGGTGTTTGATCGCGTGATTCACGCCTTCGTGTGGTTCCACCTCCGGCGATCACGCTGGTGTTTGATCGCGTGATTCACGCCTTCGTGTGGTTCCACCTCCGGCGATCACGCTGGTGTTTGATCGCGTGATTCACGCCTTGGTGTGATTCCACCTCCGGCGATCACGCTTCGGCCACGAATTCACGCATTATTTTGCCGTAATCCCGGGCCAGCTTAGCATAACATCGTTGCCCGAGGCACTTTCGCGGTGCACAAGGGCAACAGACTTTCCTCTGGCCACGCTGGGCATCGCGTATGTCGGCACCTTCTGGCGATTCCACCTTGGCAGGCGTTTCGGACGCGGTGCCGCCGGGGGGTACTGCGGCCGGGCAACAGAACAATAACGATACGAAACGGACAGGTGCGCGGCGGCACCGACGGCCGCTGAGCAACGTCATGCTGCATGCGCCCCATGTGCTGCGGGCACTGGTGCGCACGGACGAGATCTGGCTGGTGTTGCTCGCGGCCTTCGCCGGGTTCTTTACCGGGTTCGCGGTCTGGCTCATGACCGAAGCGACGCAGCTGATCCACCAGATACTGTTTCACATAGGACCGAACCAACGGCTGAGCGCGATGGTTGAACTCGACCGGTTTCGCACTGTCCTGGTGCCGACTGCCGGCGGATTGGCCCTGGGTCTGATCGGCCTGGTGATTGCCCGGTTTTATCGCCGCCGCACGGTCGATCCGATTGAGGCAAACGCCTTGTTCGGTGGCCGTATGTCGATGAACGGCAGCCTGATCGTCGTGTTGCAGACCATCATATCGAACGGTGTCGGTGCCTCCATCGGGTTGGAGGCCGGTTACACCCAGATCGGCGCGGCGATCGCATCCCGTTGGGGGCATGGGTTCCGGCTGCGCCGTAACGATTTGCGGCTGTTGGTCGGCTGTGGCGCCGCGGCGGCCATCGCCGGCGCCTTCAACGCGCCGTTGACCGGGGCGTTCTTCGCGTTCGAGGTGGTCATCGGCACCTATTCGCTGGGCACGTTCGCGCCGGTCGCGGTTTCCGCCATCGTTTCGATGGCCGTGGTGCATATGCTGGGCGGATCGCAGTTCGAACTCGAAGTGTTCGTGCCCACGCGGATCGAGGCGCTGGACTACATCCCGATTTTGGCGCTGGGGATGCTTTGCGCGCTGGTCGGGATCACGATCATGCGCGGCGTGACGTTGACCGAGGAGCTGTTTCGCAAGAGCCGTGTCGCGCCTTGGTTGCGGCCCGCGATCGGCGGACTGGCGGTGGGTGTGTTGGCGCTGTTCACCCCGGCGGTACTGTCATCGGGGCATGGGGCGCTGGGTGTCGTGTTCCAGGCGGATTATTCGCTTGGTTTTCTCATCGCGCTGGTGATCGCGAAGGCGCTGGCCTCGGCGATTTCCATCGGATCCGGCTTCCGCGGCGGTCTGTTTTTCGCATCGCTGTTTCTCGGCGCGCTGCTGGGCCGTGCGTTTGCCACCGCGATGGCCTTGATTACGACGGCGCATGCGGTATCGCCCGTCGTCTGTGCGTTGGTCGGCATGAGCGCGCTGGCCGTCGGGGTGATCGGCGGCCCGCTCACGATGGGCTTTCTGGCACTGGAGGCGACGGGCAGCCTGCCCATGACGGCCGCGGTGCTGGCGGCCTGCGTGGTGTCCGCGCTGACAGTGCGGCGGACCTTTGGCTACTCCTTCGCGACCTGGCGCTTTCATTTGCGCGGCGAGGCGATCCGCAGCGCCGTCGATATCGGCTGGATGCGTACCCTGACGGTCGAGCGGATGATGCGCCGGGAAGTGCTGACCGTGCACGAGGATATGGAGGTCGCGGACTTCAAGCACGATTTCCCGCTGGGTGCCGCGACGATCGTCGTCGTGCTGGATGACAACGATCGCTACGTGGGCATCGTCCATCCCGCCGAAGTCCATGCGGACTCCGACGACCATCACCATGTGGACATCATCAAACACCACCGGGACACGGTGCTGTTGCCGGGCATGACCATCAAGGAAGCGGTGGCGATGTTCGAAAATGCCGAAAGCGACGCGCTGGCCGTGGTGGACGGCGCCGAAACCCGCAAAGTCGTCGGATTGCTGACCGAGGCGCATGCGCTGCGCCGCTACAGCGAGGAACTCGACCGGCGGCGGCGGGAACTGTCCGGGGAATAGTTGACCGTTGGCCGGACGCTGCCAGGATGGAGGGGAGTTTTCGGAGCCCGCCATGTCCTCCCCCGCGTTGCTGCCCGTCCATCGCCTGTCCGCCGAAATCGAGGCCGGACGCCTGTCGCCGGTCGATCTGGTCGAGGATTGTCTGGGACGCACCGAACGGCTCGAACCGAAGCTGCATGCCTATGTTTCCGTGTATGCGGCTGAGGCTCGGCTGGCGGCGGAGGCCGCCGACAAGGCGATACGCGCCGGCCATCGGATCGGGCCGCTGCACGGGATTCCGATCGCGGTGAAAGACCTGGTTGAGATCGAGGGCAAGGTCGCGACCGGCGGCTCCGCCGCCTGGAAGCAGCGCGTGGCGACGCGGACGGCCACGCTCTACCGCAAGCTGATCGCGGCCGGCATGATCGTGCTGGGGAAAACCCATACGGTGGAGTTCGCCTATGGGGCGTGGGGCACGAACCAGCATCTTGGGACGCCCTGGAATCCCTGGGATCCCGCGGTGCATCGTGCCCCCGGTGGGTCCAGCAGCGGAACCGGGGTCGCGGTCGGCGCGCGGCTGGCGCCCTGGGGAATCGGCACGGACACCGGCGGATCGGTACGTGTCCCCGCGGCGTGGAACGGTCTTACCGGGCTAAAAACCACGATCGGGCGGATCAGCACGCATGGCGTGCTGCCGCTGAGCGGGACGTTGGACACGCCCGGCCCCATCGCACGTTGCGTGGAAGACGCCGCGACACTGTTCTGCGTGCTGCAAGGCGCCGACCCGCTCGACGCGCGCACACTCGGGCACACCGATTGCGATCCTTGGCCAACGCTCCGGCGCGGCGTGAAAGGGCTGCGGCTGGGGCGTTTCCCGGGAACGGAGCGGGTGGGCGTCGATGCCGAGGTTCTGGCGGCCTACGACATCGCGGTCGACCGGTTGGCCGCGATGGGCGCCGATATCGTCGACGTGGCACTGCCTTTCCGCTGCCACGACCTGGGCCATGCCACGGGGCGGATCATTTCCGCCGAGGCCTATGCCATGCTCGCCGGCCTGGCGGAGGATGCCTCGGCACCTTTGGATGAAGCAGTGCGGCCCAGGGTGCTCGCCGGGGCGGCGATATCGTCGCGGGACTATCTGAACGCGCTGGCCGAACGGGACCGTTTGAAACAGGCCTATGCCGCGGCAACGCGCGATCTGGACGCGGTGCTGACGCCGACGATGATGACGCCGGCCATGCCGATCGCCAGTATCGATCAGTCCGGCAGTCCGGCGATGCTGGCGCGGTGGATCAATCTGCTGGAGCTGTGCGCCCTCGCGGTGCCCTGCGGCTTTTCGGCTGGGGGGCTGCCGCTGTCGCTGCAAATCGTCTGTCGCGGTTATGACGAGGCCATGGCATTGCGGATTGGCTGGGCATACCAAAACGCGACTGACTGGCATGAACGCATCCCGCCCATGGCGGCCTGAGGAGATGTTTATCCGTGAGCGATACAACCACAAGCGTCGTGATCGCTGGTGCCGGTCATGCCGGTGGCTCTGCCGCCGCGATGCTGCGCCAGCTTGGCTTTGCTGGCGCCATCACGCTGGTCGGGGACGAACCGATCCCGCCATATGAACGTCCGCCGCTGTCTAAGGCTTGGCTGAAAGGGGAAGCCTCGGCCGAAAGTCTCGCGCTGCGGCCGATGGAATTCTACACGACCGCCAATATCGACCTGCGCTTGAACACGCGCGTCACCGGCATCGATCCGGCGGCGAAGACGGTGTCGCTCGGATCGGGCGAGACACTGTCATACGACTTCCTCATTCTGGCGCTTGGTGCCAGGGCGCGGCGCATTCCGCTGCCAGGGTTGGACCTGGATGGGGTGCTGGAACTGCGCACGGCCGCGGATGCCGACAAGCTGAAGGCGGCGCTCGGGCCGGGTAAGCGGCTGGCGGTGGTCGGCGGCGGCTATATCGGGCTGGAAGCGGCGGCCTCGGCCCGTGGCCTGGGCGCCGAAGCAACGATCATCGAGCGGGAAAGCCGGGTTCTGGCGCGCGTCGCCTGCCAGCAACTGTCGGATTTCTTCGAACGGTTCCACCGAGCGCAGGGCGTCACGATCGAGGTGTCGGCGGGTGTCGCGGCGTTGGAGGGCGTGGGTGGCAAAGTCACCGGCGTTCGCCTGTCGGACGGGCGGGTCATTCCCTGCGATGCCGCGCTGATTGGCGTCGGCGCGGTACCGAATGACGAGATTGCTCAGGCGGCGGGGCTCGCCTGCGATGGGGGTATCGTGGTGGACCTGTCCGCGCGGACGTCCGATCCGGCGATCTTCGCCATCGGTGACTGCACCAAGCGGCCTTTGCCGCTGTATGGCCGGACGATGCGGCTGGAGAGCGTGCCGAACGCGCTGGAGCAGGCCAAGCAGGCGGCCGCGGCGATCTACGGCCGTCCGCCGCCGCCGCCGGAGGTGCCGTGGTTCTGGTCCGATCAATACGATGTGCGTCTGCAGATCGCCGGCATCCCGTTCGATGCGACGGAAATCGTGGTGCGCGGCGATATCGCCGCCGGCAAGTTCGCGCTTTTCCATTTGGCCGAGGATGGCCTGGTGCGGGCGGTGGAGGCGGTGAACGCGTCGACCGAGTTCATGGGCGGGCGGCGGATCATCCAGCGCGGAAAACGCCTGACAGCGGACCGTATTCGCGATATGGCGGTGACAATGCAGGAACTGGCGTCCTAGCTGGCCATCACAGCAATAAAGGGAAACGAACATGCCGAAAATCACTTTCATAGAGCATAACGGCACGCCCCATACGGTCGAAGGCACGATTGGGCGGTCGGTCATGGAAGCGGCGGTGAACAACAATATTCGTGGCATCGACGCGGATTGCGGCGGCGAATGCGCCTGCGCGACATGCCATGTCTATATCGAACCGGAATGGCTGGGGAAGGTCGGCCTGCCAGCGGATGGGTCGCAGGAAGCATCCATGCTGAGCTTCGCGGCGGTAACGCAGCCTGACTCGCGGCTGTCCTGCCAGATCCAGATGACCGCTGAACTCGACGGACTGGTGGTCCGTATGCCGGAGGGCCAGCACTGATGAACGCGCCCGTTCAATACCAGGCCGGTGGCGACGCATGGTCGATTCCGCTGGACCAGATCGATGTCAGCGATCCCCTGCTGTACCAGAACGACGTGTACTATCCGTATTTCGAGCGGCTGCGGCGGGAAGACCCGGTGCACTATCGCAAGGACGGTCTGTACGGCGATTTCTGGTCGGTGACCAAGTTCAAGGACATCATGACGGTCGAAACGCATCCGGAGATCTACTCCTCGGAGGCGAAGCTGGGCGGCATCAGCATCACCGACCGGCCGATGAAATACCGCCGGTCGTCGTTTATCTCGATGGACCCGCCGCGCCACGACGAACAGCGCAAGGTCGTCAGTCCGATCGTCGCGCCGGCCAATCTGCAGAACATGTCCGGCATCATCCGCGAACGCGTGTGCCGGGTACTGGATGGGCTGCCGCGCAATGAGACGTTCGACTGGGTGCAGCGCGTGTCGATTGAACTGACGACGCTGATGCTGACGACGCTGTTCGACTTCCCCGAGGAAGAACGGTCCAAGCTGACCTTCTGGTCTGACTGCGCGACTCAGGACGTCAATGCCGGCGGCGTGGTGGATTCCGAGGAAAAGCGGCTGGAAATCCTGACCGAAGCGCTGCGGACGTTCACCGCCATGTGGCACGAACGCGCCGCTCGGCCCCCCGGGTTCGACCTGATTTCCATGCTCGCGCATGGGACGGCGACGAAGAATCTGGTCAACGATCCGATGGAGTTCCTGGGCAACCTGACCCTGCTGATCGTCGGCGGCAACGACACCACCCGCAATTCCATGAGCGGCGGGCTATGGGCGCTGTGCAAGAACCCTGACGAGTACCGCAAGCTTTACGCCGATCCGTCGCTGGTCACGAGCGCGGTGCCGGAGATCATCCGCTGGCAGTCGCCGATCGTGCATATGCGCCGCACCGCGGTGGCGGACGCCGAGCTGGGGGGCAGGCAGATCAAGGCCGGGGACAAGGTGTGCATGTGGTACATCTCGGGCAACCGCGATGAGGACAGCATCGACCGTCCCAACGAATTCATCGTCGATCGCGCGCGTCCGCGGCACCATCTGTCGTTCGGCTTCGGGGTGCACCGCTGCGTCGGCAACCGGTTGGCCGAGATGCAGCTGATCATCCTCTGGGAGGAGATGCTGAAGCGGTTCCCGATGGTGGAACTGGTGGAGGAGCCGAAGCGGCTCTACTCCAACTTCATTCACGGCATCACGGAGATGAAGGTTCGGATTCCGGGGTAGGCGCATCCCGGAAATACGGCTCCACCTTGCCGCTGAGCTTCACGGTCATCGGGTTGCCGAAGCGGTCGCGTGCCTTGCCGGCGGCAACGCGGATCCAGCCTTCGCTGATGCAGTATTCCTCGACGTTGGTTTTCTCGGCGCCGTTGAACTTGATGCCGATGCCGCGTTCGAGCAGCGCCGCGTCGTGATGCGGGCTTTTGGGGTTGATGGCGAGGCGGTCGGGCAGGGTGTCGGTCATCTTGTCGGTCTCCGGCGGGCAAAGCGTTGGCAGTTCACTAAACATCCGCGGGGGGCAATGGAAGCCTCCGCCTGTCCTGTGCCATAAACGCGTCAACGAACAGGGGGAACCGATCCAATGATTCGCAGCATCGTGCGCGCTGGCGTGCTGCTCGTGCTGGCCATCGTGCCGGCGCGGGCGCAGACCATGCAGAACACCACCGTCTACGTGGTGAAGAACCTGCTCTCCACGCCCAATTTCGTCGCGCTGGAGAACGGGTACTGGGCCGAGCAGGGGCTGAACGTGCAGATCAAGATGACGGCGGGGGGGCGGATGGTGGTGCAGGCCCTGCAGGCCGGCGATGCCCAGTTCGGTCATGTCGCCATCAGCGGCACGCTGCCGATCGCGCGGGCCGGCGGCGACAAGCTGGTCGCGATCATGCCGTACTACAACGCGCCTGATTACATGGGGAAGGCGTCGGCCTACGCCATCGTCGGCCGCAGGGATCGCGGGATCGACCCTGCCAACCCGGCGTCCATCCTGGGCAAGAAGATCGGCTTCACCGCCGGCACCGACGAATTCTACCTGCGGCAATGGTTCCGTCGGGAGAAGCTGGATATTTCCAAGGTCACGCTGGTCAGTGTGCTGGTGGAGGACATGCCGGTGACCCTGTCGCAGGGTGTGGTCGATGCGACGGTGCCGTGGGAGCCGTATGGGTCGCAGACGATCCGGGAACTCGGGGCCAACGCGGCGGTCATGAGCCGTGGGGAAGCGGGGCTGATTTCCGACAATGTCGGCGTGGTCGTGAATGAGGACTGGCTGAAAAAGAATCCCGCTCTGGCGGAGAAATTCGCCACTGGCATTGCTCAGGCGGCGCAGTTCGTGCGGGAGCATCCGGTGGAAGCCGCGGAAATCGTCGGACGCTACCTGGATGGGCTGAATCAGGCGGATGCGCTTGAGGGGTTGAAGCACATGGTGTGGGATCCGCGGATTTCCGTTTGCACCGTGGAAGGCAGTATCCGCAGCGGCAACGGTCTGGCGAAAACCGGTCAGATCAAGATGAATCGCCCGTTTGAGAAAGCGGATTTCTACGATCTGTCGGTTTATCAGGCCGTGCTGTCCAAACATCCGGAATTCTTTACCGGTCTGCCGCCCCTGCCTGCCCGGGTCGAGGACTGCAAGGGTCCGTTAAGCGAATGAGCGCGGACAAAATCGTTGTCTCCGGTTTTCGGCATTTCTTCCAGTCCGACAGCGGGAGGGTGCAGGCGACCGGCGAGATCGACGTGACCATTCGCGAAGGCGAGGTCGTGACGCTGGTTGGCCCCAGCGGCTGCGGCAAGACCACGCTGCTGAAGGCCATCGCCGGATTTATCACACCGTCGGAGGGGCAAATCCTGTGCGACGGCAAACCGGTGCGCGGCCCGGGGCGGGAACGCGGTGTGGTGTTTCAGGAACTCGCGATTCTGCCCTGGCGGACGGTGCGGAAGAACATCGCGCACGGGCTGGAAATCGCGCATGTCCCGAAGGCGGAACGCGACCGGACGGTGGAGCGGCTGATCGGGCTGATGAGCCTGAACGGGTTCGAGGACCGGTACCCGCACGAACTTTCCGGCGGGATGCGCCAGCGGGTGGCGGTTGCCCGAACCTGGGCGGCCGATCCGGATGTGATTTTGATGGACGAACCTTTCGCCGCCGTGGACGCGATGACGCGGTTGACGTTGCAGGAGGAGCTCGGGCGCCTGTGCGCGACGACGCACAAGACGGTGTTTTTCATTACGCACAGCGTGGAGGAGGCGGTATTCCTCGGGGATCGCGTGCTGGTGATGACCAAGCGGCCCGGAACGATCAAGGCGATGTTGGATGTGCCGCGGCCCGGCAAGGGCGGCCGGGATTGGGACAGTTTTACGGGCGATCCGGAGATGCGGGCGATTTCGGAGCAGGTGATGCATCTGGTGCACGCGGAGCGGGTGTGACGCGATGACCCGTCATCTTCGCGATCTGCGGGTCCTGTTGCCGTTCGCCGTCCTCATTGCGATCTGGTGGGGGCTGAAGGACGGTTTCGGTATTGCCGATAAGCTGTTGGTCGCGCCGCCGCAGGTCTGGAGCGCGTTCGGGACCCTGATCACGCACGGCATCCTGGCGGAATATGCGGCCACCAGCCTGAGCATGATCGGCATCGCGACGCTGATATCCTTCGTCATTGGCGTGCCCCTGGGTTTCGCGGTTGGCACCAA
This sequence comes from uncultured Acetobacteraceae bacterium, assembly GCA_903877125.1. Lineage (GTDB taxonomy): Bacteria > Pseudomonadota > Alphaproteobacteria > Acetobacterales > Acetobacteraceae > Rhodopila. The sequence goes on from CAIRCM010000200.1 coordinate 8,969, forward strand.
CCGTTATGCGGCGCGGTCGCTGGAAGGATTCCTGCGGTATTTGCAGGGTATTTCCGGCATCGCCTGGTTGCCGCTGGCGATATTGTGGTTCGGATTTACCCATACCACGACGCTTGTCATCGTGATTTATACGCTGATCGTGCCGATCATTTTCAACACCATGACCGGCGTGCGGGCGATCCCGGAGAATTACGTTCTGGCCTTGGGTTCCCTCGGTGCCAGCCGGTTGCGGATCGTCACCGACGTATACTTTCCCGGGGCGTTGCCAAGCATCGTGGTGGGGACCCGGCTGGGGATGGGATACGGTTGGCGGGCGCTGATCGCGTCGGAAATGCTGGTGCGGCAGGGCGGCCTTGGGGATTTGATCTTCGGCGCCCGGACCTTCAACCAGATCGACCGTATCATGGTGGGTATGGTCGTGATCGGCACGCTTTATATCGTGGTGGATCGCCTGCTGGTGCAGCCGGCGGAAACGATGACCCTCGCGCGCTGGGGAGTGCTGCGGAAATGATGGGTCGTATCGCCTGGAAGCTGCTGCCGGCCGCGCCGGCACTGATCGTTCTGTTCGCGTGGTGGGTCTACTGGACGATCGTGCAGCCGCCACCGTCGGTTATTCCTTCCATTTTGGATGTGGTGCGCACGGGCGCCGAGCTGGCGTTCGGCGGGCGGCTGGCGGGGGATATCGTTGCGAGTATGGGGCGGCTGCTGGGCGGTGTCGCGTTCGGGATGGTCACCGGCATGATCGCTGGGTTCATCGCTGGACTTTGGCGGCCGGTCGCTGATTTCTTCAATCCGCTGGTGGTGTTTTTCAACGCGATCTCCGGGATCGTGTGGTTGCCGTTGGTGATCGGGTGGTTGGGGGTCGGGAACGCGTTGGCGACGTTCCTGATCTGGAACACGGTGTTCTTCATCATCTTCCAGAACACCGTTCTTGGTATCCAGTTGGTACCCGAAGTTTTGGAACAGGGCGTGCGGTCCCTGGGCGGCGGACGGTGGGAGACCATCCGATCCGTCACGCTGCCGGGGGCGCTGCCGTATATTCTGTCCGGCGTGCGTTCCGGTCTCGGGTTCGGGTGGCGGGCGTTGATCGCGGCGGAGCTGGTGGGGGCGACCACCGGCCTCGGGCAGCTGATTTTCAGCGGTTCGGAATACCACCGCGCCGACATCATCATTTTCGGGGCGTTGCTGATTGGGGCGATTGCCATGCTGATGGACCGCTGGCTGCTGGCGCCGATCGAGCGGCGGACGGTGGTGCGCTGGGGCCTCGTCGCCGCCAGCCGGGGGCGCTGAGCGATGCGTGGAGCATGGTTGCGGTTGTTGTTGGGCGCGACACTGATCCTGGCGTGTCTGTTCGGACAGGATGTCGCGGGATGGGCGACGTCCGGGGGCAAGGTGGCGCCGGCGTTGCTGGAAGCGAAAGCGCCGGTGAACGTGGTCGTCGTATTGGATTTCACACCCGAGCGTTTCCATAACGAGCGGCTGGCGCTGTACGGGGTGTTCGCTGGGCGGGACAAGAGCGTGAACCGCATCAAGCTTCGGCAGGTCTCCCCCGAGAAGCTTCGCCAGCTTGGGAACCTGATCTGGGTGGCTCGGGTCGAGCCGATAAGGTGAGCGTGCGGTATCGTTCGTGCCAGGGAGCGGATGCGGGCAGGTTCAAACCGTACGGCGCTGTTTGAGGCGCACGACGAGCCACACCGGCAGGGTTACCAACAGGCATAGGCCGCTCACCCCGGCGATCACGTAGTAGACCGTGAGATCGGCTTTCGCGTCGGTATCGAGCACGTAGACGGTCTGCGCCATGAAATACCCGCGCCGTTCGTATTCGGTGCGGACCATACCGGGTAATCCGTCGGTGAAGATGGCGCCGGTTTGCTTGATGGCGAAGGGTGGGGTGCCTGGTTGGTAGAGCCGATTGCTGTAAACGTCGGTGTGGGGTTTGAGGAAAAACGACACGGGTTCGCCGGGTCGCCAGTCGGGGGCGGTGACGGGGATGTACGTCTCGGATGTCATGCTCCCCCCGACGCTTTTCCGGAACACGAGAATGGCATCGGTCTGGGCGATACCGGTCAGTTCGATATGCCGGCTGGTGGGGGAGCTGGGGTGGGCGAGGTCGATGACCTCGAAAGTCTTGGGTGTGCGCCCGTTTACGTAGCCAAGGATCCCGGCCGCCGTACCCGTTAGCAGGGCAATCCCGGCGATCGCGGCGAGCAGGCGGTCGGGACTGACGGACAGGCCCCAGGTGGGGCGGCCGAGCAGGAAATAGGGGACGGTGTTGGGGCGGATGATGTTGACGATCAGCAGCGGGGCGTTCACGGCGATGAGCGGCGCCGCGATCAGCGCAATGAGGGTCGCGCGTTCGCGGTAGGATCCGAACTGCCGCAGTTCCCACTCCGCGAGCCACTGCCAGGCACCGGTGTAGGTGTACCAGCCTGAGAGCAGGTAGGCGAACCAGACGACCATCAGGGCGGGTGGCAGGAACTTGAGCAGGTTTTTCATTGCCGCGGTACCTATGCTCACCGCTTCGGTAACAGCAACCTGCTTTTTGAGCACGATGGGGTCGGGTTGGCCCTATCGTGCTCTATCAATCTTTGTTTGATCGCGTGATTCACGCTGCCGTCCGTCGCGGCGAGCGCTGCCACGGCGGACGGGACCATTGGTGGCCTGGTTCAGCCGCCGCCGCCGGAGAGCGGCGTGAATGCATATGTCGGCATCGCCGCGATCATTGCCGCGGTGGTGTGGGGCATCATCACTGCTGTCTTGTCGATCGAGATGTGGCTGATCGGTGCGGCGACCATCCTGGATCCAGTCGATAGAATAACGATCGGCTCGCTGGCGCCGGCTTTTACCATGATATCGACAATGGTGCCGAGTTTCTGGCCGTTGTCGTCGTTGACGGCGAGGCCGATCAACTTGCTGGCGCGCATGGTATGGTCAGCCATGACAATGGCATAGGAGCCGGTCAGATTTTGCGCTTGGACCGGGGTGCCCGCCACGGCGAATGTTACGGCCGCGAGTGCGGCGACGGCGATCAATTTCATCATGTTGCTCTCCTGGGATCGGTGGACAATATCGGTCGATACCGTGCGTGCGTCTTTGCTTCGGACATCCAGTCCTATGCTGTCGGTATCGATACTTTGTCTGCCGAGGAGCCCGGGTATTACATGTATTACGGATTATTTATAAAATCGTCTTTCGGCTGGTCATTCCGCGATCCGTCAGGTGTTACGACGCCCGCCGCCCGCGCAACGCGGCGGCCAGGGTCCCGTCGTCCAGCACGTCCAACGCCCCGCCGATCGGGACACCCTGTCCCACCCGTGTGATGGTTACATTCAATGGCCGCAACCGGTCCGTGAGCCAATGGGCCGTGGTCGCGCCGTCCACTGTCGCGCCGAGGGCCAGGATCACCTCTCGCACATTGCCGCCCTCGATCCGGGCCAGCAGCGGCGAGACATTCAGATCCTCCGGCCCGATTCCGTTCAGCGCGGACAGGGTGCCGCCGAGCACGTGGTAGAGGCCTCGCAGGATGGAGGCCCGTTCCAATGCCCAGAGATCGCCGACACCCTCCACCACGCAGACGATCGACCGGTCGCGATGCGGGTCGGTGCAGATCGAACAGGGGTCGCTGCTGTCGAGGTTGCCGCACTCGCGACATGGTTTGACGGCACGCGCGGCCTCGGCCAGTGCGGTGGCGAGGGGCAGCATGCGGGTTTCCGGCTGTTGCAGCATCTTCAGCGCGGCACGACGCGCGCTGCGCGGGCCCATGCCGGGGAGGCGGGACAGCAGGCCGATCAGCCGGTCGATCTCAGGGCCGCCCATCAGAACGGGAGTTTCATTCCCGCAGGCAGGTTCAGGCCGCCGGTGAGTTTTTGCATTTCGGCCTTGTTGGTGGCGTCTGCCTTGGCGCGGGCGTCGCGATGGGCCGCCACTATCAGGTCTTGCAGCATTTCGGCGTCGGCGGGGTCGACGATCTTAGGATCGATCTGAATCCGGCGCATGTCGCCTTTGCCGTTCAGGGTGATGCGGACCATGCCGGCACCGGACTCGCCCTCGATTTCCATGGTTTCGAGGCGGGCCTGCATTTCCTCCATTTTGGATTGCATCTGCGATGCCTGCTTCATCAGGCCGGCGAGGTTTTTCATGCGTCAATCTCCCAGGGAGAAGAGGAATCGTCATAGAGCTCCGCATCAGGCGGGGCGAAGTCGGGGATATCGGGTTCGCCGAGCGGGACTTCGGCGGGTAGACCGTAGCGGTCGGTGTTGGCGTCGTGGACTGATTCCAACCGGGCGCCGGGAAACGCCGCGAGGATCGCGCGGACCAACGGGTGTTCGGCGGCAGTGTTGCGGCGAGCGGTATCGGCGGCGTTGCGCTGTTCGGCGAGGGTCGGCTCCCCCGTTTCGCGGGAGATTGCGACCGTCCAGCGGGTGTGGGTGGCTTCCTGCAGCAGGGCGGCGAGCCGGGACGGCAGATCGCGCGGGGCGTCGGGGTCCTGGCGCCACTCGATCACCGGCGGGGCGAAGCGCACGAGATGCACGGAATGCAGCAGGTGGGCGTGCAAGGTCGGTTCGCGGCGGGTTTCGACGTAGGCCGCGACTTCCCGGAAGCTCGACAGACGCGGTGCGTTGTTCGGTTCCGCCATGGTCATTGGCGCGCCGTTCGCGACCGCGCGGGTGCCTCCGCCGGATGGGCCGGGTGCGGTTGGTTGCGGCGTTGTGGTGGCGGTGGATAGCAGGCGGCGGGCCAGGTCCCCGGGTGTGGGCATGTCCGAGACGTGGCAGAGGCGGATCAACACCATCTCGGCCGCGGCGCGCCGGTCGGGGGCGGTTTCGACCTCCGCCACGCCTTTGAGCAGCATCTGCCAGGCCCGGGCCAGGGCCGGGACGGTCAGGCGATCGGCGATTTCGGCGCCGCGTGTGCGCTCGGCTTCCGGGAGTTCCGGGCTTTCGCGCAAGCCGGGGATCGATTTGAGGCGGGTGACGGTGTGCAGCAGTTCCAGCAGGTCTTGCAGCACGGTGCCCAGATCGGCACCGCGTTCATGGGCGCGGTCGGTGATCGCGAGGGCTGCGGCGGGCTTGCCGCCCATCACCGCCTCCATCAGGTCGAACACCGCGTCGCGGTCGGCGAGGCCGAGCATGTCGGCGACCTGGGCGGTGGTGATCGCCCCCTCGGCCTGCGCCATCGCCTGATCGAGGATCGACAATCCGTCGCGCACGGAGCCGTCGGCGGCTCGGGCGATCAGGTCGAGGGCGGCGGGTTCGACCTGGACGTTTTCCTTTTCCGAGATGCGGGCGAAGTGGGCGTGCAGTTCGGCGACGCGGACGCGGCGAAGGGAGAAGCTTTGGCAGCGCGACAGGACGGTGACCGGGACTTTGCGGATTTCCGTTGTCGCGAAGACGAATTTGACGTGCGGCGGGGGTTCTTCAAGGGTTTTCAGCAGCGCGTTGAAGGCGTTGCGGGAGAGCATGTGGACTTCGTCGATGACGAAGACCTTGGCGCGTGCCTGCATGGGGCGGAAGCGTGTTGCCTCGATGATTTCGCGGACGTCGTCGACGCCGGTGCGGGACGCGGCATCCATCTCGATCACGTCGGGGTGGCGGTCGGCGAGGATGCCGACGCAGTTGGAGCAGACGCCGCAGGGGTCGGCTGTTGGGCCTCCGGTTCCATCGGGGCCGGTGCAGTTCAGGGCGCGGGCGATGATTCGGGCGGTCGTGGTTTTACCGACGCCTCGGACGCCGGTGAGCATGAAGGCGTGGGCGACGCGGCCGGCGGCGAAGGCGTTGCGCAGGATGCGCACCATCGATTCCTGGCCGATCAGGTCGTCAAACGTGGTGGGGCGGTATTTTCGTGCGAGGACCCGATAGGGTGTGGCGTGGATGGGTTCGGGCGCGGGAGGGGTATCGCCGAACAGTCCCGGCCCTTCCATGGGTGGCGGGGGGAGTTCGTCCTGGGGTGGATCGTCGTCCTGGAACAGGCCGGACATGCGGGGCGCTACCTGGCCGCGGCGGCGGCTGTTCGTTTATCGGTTTTGAGCGGTCGATTCACGGCTCCGGCCATTTCGCCTTCGCCGATCGCACGCTCGGGGGTGGGAGATCGGCCATCGACCCGAGCGTGGGCTCACCGTGGCTGCTTCCTTCCGGACCTGACCGGGGTAGACGAGGCGCCCGTCCGCCGCCGACCTCCCGCGGTGTGCTTAGCATGTGTTGGGGGGGTGGGGGCAAGGTGGGGTTCGTTCGGTCGCTATGGGACCGGACGTTTGGCTCGGAGTTTAGAGCACGATAGGGTCAAGTTGAGCCTATCGTGGTCTATAACTCTTTGTTTGATCGCGTGATTCACGCCGCCGTGTGGTTCCACCTCTGGCGATCACGCCCTAGACCGAGCCGAGCGCCGAGGCCCGTTATGGGTCAGGATTCTGGCGGCGCGGCCAGCATCGCTTCCAGCACCTCGGGTTCCTCGGTCAGTAATTGATCCAATGTAAATGGGCAGGATTGGGGGAGGATGCGGGGTAGGCGGCCATCGTATTTCGCGCGCTTCAAAGGTTTGAGTGCCGCGGCGAACACCTGATCGGCATCCAGTTGTCGCCGCATGGACGGTGTGAAACGCCGCTGCGCTTCTCCCTGGAACACCGCCGTCTCGACCCGCCAGTGATCCACGGCCGCGCTGTCGGGCCAGCCGCTAGTCTTCAACAGATGCAGCAGCGTCAGCGTGAGGAAGCTTTCGACCGAGCGCAGTTCCGAAATGCCCACGTCTTCGATCTCCTCGACCACGCGGTCCCAATCGACGTTGTTGACCCGTTCCCCGCGCGCGACCTGTCGCAGCAGATTGGCCTGCTGTTCGGACCATAGGAAGACATCGCGGTGGTAGAGATCGTCCGGCATGGTTCAGGATTCCGGCGGGGCGGTCAGCAGCGCTTCCAGCGCGGCTCGGGGTTCCGAAAGAAGTGCATCCAACGAGAACGGGCAAATGTCGGGCCAGGACTGGGGCGGCTGCCCGTCGTAGTCGATACCGTCAAGTTCGTCCCGAGCACGCAGATAGATACGCGGGACGTCGAGTCTCTGCCGCATCGACGGGGCGAATCTTTCTTGAAGGCCCGATTGGAACCCCGAGATTTCTCCGCGCCAGTGCGTTAGCGACGGGCTGTCCGGCCAGCCCCGTACCTTCAAAAGATGCACGATCATAAGTCGGAGGTGCGCCCGGACCGCGTTCAGTTCCGAAATGCCCACGTCTTCGATTTCCTCGACCACGCGGTCCCAGTCGAGGTTGTTGATCCGTTCCCCGCGCGCTACCTGTCGCAGCAGGGCGGCCTGCTGTTCGGACCAGAGGAGGATGTCGCGGTGGTAGAGGTCGTCCGGCATGGTTCAGATGGTAGCAGAACGGCCGGGCTTGTTCCACAACGGTATCCGGTATGGGGGCGTGGGTTGGTTGACGGTCCGTTAACGAGCCGCGCTGGCGTTGCCCTGAAGTGGTGCTGCCCGCAGTTACGCCGGATTCGAAGGCTGGGGAGCCTCCAGCGCTTCAACTTATTGGTGGATGGGTGTCTTTCCGGGATATCGGTCGGCTATCCGATAGCTATCGGGAGCCAGCCTCAGGAATGACGGGAGATGCTGACCGACCGAGGCGTTCGGCGGCCACCTCCCCATGGCCATTGTCGTCGCTGGGTCGCAGCTGCACGTCGGGCAGAAAAATTCTATGACGCCCCCTGCCGCGACGGGGGTCTCGCTTTGGTGTGCCCGGATTAAGTGGTTGGAGGCGAGGCCAGACGAATTTGCCAAAGACACAACAACGGCGTGACAACCAGCTCCATCCCCACGGCTGCGATCATCGGCGTGGATGGGGTGCCGACGAACAGCCATCCCGCCAGCCGCGCCAATCCGCCGATGACCACCAGAAACGTCAGCGCCCGGACAATCGGTCCGTGCCGTTCGATGCTCGGCACCATTCCCCAGAACAGCAGCCCGATCCCGAGCAGCAGGCCGGAGAGGTAGCGCACATGGCTGTCCAGGTCGGTGGTCCCGGCACCCCCGGCCATGCCGCCACCCACGATCATGCCGGCCAGTCCGGTGGACACAGGGACGAGTCCGGCGATCAGGACCGCGCCTTGCAGCGCCCGCCGTTCGATGACGTGCCGAGGGTTGATATTTCTGTGTCGCATGTCGGTTGATACGGGCGGCGTGTTCCGCTGGATCAACCGACATGCGACGCCGCGTATCAGAACCCGACGCGATCCCCGCCCTTCAGCTTCAGGATTTCCCGGGCCTCGGCCGGGGTGGCGATTTCCAGGCTGAGGTCTTCGAGGATGCGCTTGATCTTCGCCACCTGTTGGGCGTTGGACACCGCGAGCTCGCCCTTGCCGATGTACAGGCTGTCTTCCAGCCCGACGCGGACGTTGCCGCCGTGGATGCCGGCCATGGTGGTGAAGGCCATCTGGTGACGGCCGGCGGCGAGGACGGACCAGACGTACTGGTCGCCGAACAGTTTGTCGGCGGTTTCGCGGGCGAACAGCAGGTTGCGCGGGTCGGCGCCGATGCCACCGGTGATGCCGAAGATCGACTGCACGAACAGCGGCGGCTCCACGATGCCGCGGTCGAGGCAGTAGGCCAGGTTATAGAGATGGCCGATGTCGTAGCACTCGAACTCGAACCGCGTGCCGTGGCCCTTGCCGAGGCGTTCGACGATGTTCTCGATGTCCTTGAAGGTGTTGCGGAAGATGAAGTTATCGGTGGCGTCGAGGTAGGGCTTCTCCCAGTCGTATTTCCACTTGGTGATGCGGTTGCCGGCCTGGGAGATGTTGAAGTTCATGCTGCCCATGTTGAGGCTGCACATTTCCGGGCTGGCCTGGATACCGGCGGCGAGGCGTTCTTCCAGCGTCATGCCCAGGCCGCCGCCGGTGGTGATGTTGATCACGGCGTCGGTGTTCTGCTTGATCCGCGGCAGGAACTGCATGAACAGGGCCGGGTCGGGCGATGGGCGGCCGTCGTTCGGGTCGCGCGCGTGCAGATGGATGATGGCGGCGCCGGCTTCCGCGGCCTCGATGGAGGATTTCGCGATTTCCTCGGGCGTGATCGGCAGATAGGGCGACATGCTGGGGGTGTGGATGCCGCCGGTGACGGCGCAGGAGATGATGACTTTGGCCATGATGGCGGTTCCTCGATGGTGCGACGGGGGGAAGATGCACCAAGGATGCGGTCTTGTCATGCGGCGATGGATGTGTCGTAAATGGAGTCGGCGTCGATAATATTGGGGGGTTGTAATGCATAAGTTGCTGCCGGCGGCTGCGGTCGTGGCCCTTGTCTTTGGCACAGCGCCGGTCGGCGCGACGGTTGTAAACGGTAGTTTCGGTGGAACGGTGACCTACGCTTCCGGCGATTTCAATGGTTTGTTCGGCACTTCGGGCTCGGCTATCGGCACGGCGATCACTGGGACGTTTCGTTACGATACCGCCAATCTCAATGCGCCATCGCCAACTTGCCCCGTCGATTGCGCGGCTTGGGGCTCCACCGACGGCTCGATGGCGCCCGGCGCATTGACCATCACCGAGACCATTAATGGGATTACGCTGAGTTGGAACGGCGCCTATTATAATGGCCTGTTGCTTGCTTACAGCTCCAGCGGTGGCGGTTGGCCGTACAACTATTTGCACCAGGCGTTCGAGATTGTATCGGAGCAATCGACATCCTTCGGAAACGGCACCAATGCCACCCAGCTCAATATCGGTACGCTCGACAATACAGCGTCGATCGTCAATCCCGCGCTCGATCCGGCCGGTCCGTTCAACCTGCAGGCGCTCCAGTTCAGCAACGCCGGCTCGTCGTGGAACACGCCGACATCGACCGTGCAATGGAATTTTCAGGTCGATACCATCGATGCACCGGAACCCGCGACATTCGGCTCGTTCGCCGTCGGCCTCGCGGCTTTGGGGGCGTTGCGCCGACGCCGCGGTTAGGCCCTGATCCGAGCCAGCGTTGCCGTGGTCGAATGCCCCGGCAACAGCTTGGCCAGCACGACCTTACCGCCCCAGCCGCGCAGCAGATCGGCGCCGACGACTTGTTCCAGGGTGTAATCGGCGCCTTTGACCAGGACGTCCGGCCGCAGGGCCTCGATCAATCGTTCCGGCGTATCTTCGTCGAACATGCAGACGAGATCGACGCAGCCAAGGCTCGCCAGCACGGCGGCCCGAGCGGCACCGGGTTGCACCGGGCGGGTGTCGCCTTTGAGGCGTTGGACGCTGGCGTCGGAGTTCAGGCCGACGATCAGCTTGTCGCACTGCTCGCGGGCCTGCTCCAGGAGGTGCACATGGCCGGGGTGCAGCAGATCGAAGCAGCCATTGGTGAAGCCGACTTTCCAGCCGCGACGGCGCCAGCGTTCGGCTTGCTCGACCGTTGCCTCATGGTCCGCGATTTTGCGCAGGACGCTGAACTGGGGGGACAGCGCGTGGAGGAAATCGGCCTCCCGCACGACGGCGTTGCCGGTCTTGCCGACTGACAGGCCGGCGGCGAGGTTGGCCAGCCGCGCCGCGATGGGCATTGGCAGTTTGGCGGCGATGGCGGCCGCCAGTGTGGCCAGCGCTGTATCGCCGGCGCCGGAGGTGTCGTGCACCACGGGCGCCTCGGCCGGGAAATGGAGGACGCCGTTGCTGTCCACCAGGGTCATGCCGTCATTGCCCCGGGTGACGACGACGGCGCCGAAACGGTAACGGGTGCGCAGGGCGATGGCGGCGGCGACGATCTGGGCCTCATCCCCGGTGGGCATGCCGGTGGCGGCGGCGAGTTCCGGGCGGTTGGGCATCACCACGTCTGCCCCGGCATAGCGGGCAAAATCCGATCCGCGGGGGTCGACGATCACTGGGCGGCCGACGCGCCTGGCATTCGCGACCAGCTCGGCCGGGACCGTGCCGGCCAATACGCCCTTGCCGTAATCGGACAGCACGGTGACCGATGTTGCCGCCATCGCATCGCCGGCGATCCGAACCAGTCGCTCGGCGAGTTTGGGATGAATCGGGTCGGTCTGTTCGCGATCCGTGCGGATGAGCTGCTGGCCGGAGGCGATGAAGCGGGTTTTCAGCGTTGTGGTGCGGCTGCCCTGCTCCTGCAGCCAGGGTTCGACGCCGGGCTGGCCGCCGACCAGACCGGTCAGTTCCGATCCCGCCGCATCGTCGCCGACCACCGAGATCAGCGCGACCGCGGCGCCGAGCGCGGTCAGATTGCGCACGACATTGCCGGCGCCGCCGGGCTGTTCGACCTCCCGCTCGACCGTGAGGATGGGGACGGGGGCTTCGACGCTGATGCGGTGGACGGAGCCGTAGGTATAACGATCCAGCATGACGTCGCCGATGACCAGCACACTTGCATGTGCCAGTGCTTTGATATGGTCGGGCGTTATCGGGTCCATCGAGTGTGGCGTAACGCGACCGCAATCCGGTTGCAAGAAACCGTTGCCGTCAGACCTGCAAAAATCCGATCTTGTCGGCTTCGAGAATGGCGCAGGTCAGCACCCCGCCCATCACCGCCCCGGTATCGATCCCGATCCGGTTGGCGCGGATCGCCGGCTCGCGGATCGGGGTGTGGCCGTGCACGATCACCGCGCCATGGTCTTTTTTGGACGACAGAAACGGCTCCCGGATCCATAGGAGATCGTCGACCTTCTGCGCTTCCAGCGGCACATCGGGGCGGACGCCGGCATGGACGAAGAAATAGGGGCCGACGCGGTGGGTTGTCGCCAGACCGCGCAGGAAGGCCTGATGCGGAAACGGGATCATGGTGGGCCACATCAACTGCGGCACGCCCCGGTCGATCCGCCAACTGAGCAGCGATTCCGCGCCGCCGTTGCGCGACCAGTGCACTGCGTCCTCCACTTTCCCCGAGCTGATGGCGTTGATCATCATTTCCTCGTGGTTGCCCAGGAGGTTGACGACGGTGGCGCCGGGCACGTCGGGGCCCTTCGTCAGCAGATCGACGACCTCGGCCGAGTCAGGGCCGCGATCGACGTAATCGCCGAGGTGGATCAGGGTGCATGCGTCTACCGGACGTGCGGCGATGTCCTCGGCGATGGCGATGTGGAGGGTCTGAAGCTGTTCCAGGCAGCCGTGGATATCGCCGATCGCGTAAACGCGCTGGCCTTCGGGCAGTGTCGCGGGGGCGGAGACAAATTCGGTCATGACCGGTGGAATATCGGCGTATTCGCGGTTGGGCGGCAAGCAGGATTGTCACGGGCTTGCCCCATACATAACCGAAGTCGTGGCGCCGGCCGCGCCAGCCGTGTATCCTGCGAACGACATCCGGCAACCGCGGTCATTGTGCCGGCCCGGATCGAGGGGGCGGGCGTGCTCGACGTGGAAGGTCTGGCGGGGGTGACGGTCCCGGTCGCGGCGGTGTTTGCGTAGGATTGACGCGCAGCGGGCCGAAGGGCTTGTCCCGTTCGAACCCCGGTCTGGGTGTTCGGCCGCTGTCGTGCGAATTCCCTTCCGCACTCCCCCTCGCCGTCGAACCGGTCTGTCCTGTAGGATAGTCCCATGAGCATGCCCCAGAATGCGTTGGAATCCGCTACCGACGAAGACCTGACCGTCGGCGCACACGAGCCCGAGGATCGCGGGATCACCTTGGAAAGTCCCGAACGGTTCATCAACCGGGAATTGTCCTGGCTCGACTTCAATCACCGCGTCGTCGAGGAGGCGGAAAATCCCCGCCATCCCCTGCTGGAACGGGTGCGCTTCCTTTCGATCAGCGCCTCGAATCTGGATGAGTTCTACTCCGTGCGCGTCGCCGGGTTGGTCAATCAGGCGAAGGCCGGGGGGATGCATGTGTCGTCCGACGGACGTTCGGCGGCACAGCAGCTGGCGGAAATAAAAACCCGGTCGTCGGCGCTGTTGAAGGATCAGCAGCGCGTCTGGCGCGAACTCGCGGGGTTGTTGCGCAAAAAGGGCATCGAGGTGTGCAAGCCCTCGGCCCTGAGCGCCGAGGACAGGGCATGGCTCGACGCCTGGTTCATGGAGCGGATTTTTGCCGTGATCACCCCGCTCGCGGTCGATCCGGCGCATCCGTTCCCGTTCATCCCGAACATGGGCCTGGTGATGGTCCTGATGCTGCAGCGGGCCGAGGACGGCATGGTCATGCGAGGCCTGTTGCCGCTGCCGAACCAGGTCGAACGGTTCGTGCGCCTGCCCGGTGCTCCCGGTGCGCCGATCCGGTTCGTGCAGCTGGAAGATTTGGTGTTCATGTTCCTCGACCGGGTATTTCCTGGCTTCGAGGTCACCGGCAAAGGCAGCTTCCGGATCATCCGCGATACCGACGTCGAATTCGAGGAAGAGGCCGAGGACCTTGTCCGGTCCTACGAAAGCGCGCTGAAACGCCGCCGGCGCGGGGTGGTGATCCATCTGGAGATCGAGACGAACATGCCCGCCGGGCTGCGCGATTTCGTCATCGACAAGCTGGATGCCGAGCCGGATGAGATTCATGTGCAGGATGGGCTGTTGGCACCGGGAGACCTGCGGCAGCTCATCGTCGCCGATCGCCCCGATCTGTTGTTTCCGCCTTACACGCCGCGGTTTCCGGAACGCATTCGCGACTTCGGCGGCGACTGCTTCGCCGCGATCCGCGCGAAGGACATCGTCGTCCATCACCCTTATGAAAGCTTCGATGTCGTGGTGCAGTTTCTGCGTCAGGCCGCGCAGGACCCGAATGTCATCGCGGTCAAGCAGACCCTGTACCGCACCAGTCGCGACAGCCCCATCGTCAAGGCGCTGATCGAGGCAGCGGAGGCGGGCAAATCCGTGACCGCCATGGTCGAATTGCGTGCCCGCTTCGACGAGGAGGCCAATATTCGCCTCGCCCGGTCCATGGAAGCCGCCGGCGTGCAGGTTGTCTTCGGGTTCACTGAACTGAAAACCCACGCCAAACTCTCGCTGGTCGTTCGGCGGGAGGCCGTGGGCATCCGGTCCTACGCGCATTTCGGCACCGGCAACTACCACCCGATCACCGCGCGCATTTACACCGATCTGAGCTTCTTCACCTCCGACCCCGCGTTGACCCGCGACGCCGCGCGGCTGTTCAACTTCATGACCGGCTATGCCAAGCCCGAACGGATGGAGGAGATCGGCTTCAGCCCGCTGACCACCCGGGACATTCTGCTGGACCTGATCCAGAAGGAGATCGGCTTCGCCAAGGCCGGCCGCCCGGCCCAGGTCTGGATCAAGCTGAACAGTCTGGTGGACCGGCGGCTGATCGACGCTTTGTACGAAGCGTCGATGGCCGGGGTGAAAATCACGGCCGTGGTGCGCGGCATCTGTTGCCTCCGCCCGGGCGTGCCGGGCCTTTCGGAAACGATCAAGGTGAAGTCGATCGTCGGTCGTTTTCTGGAGCACAGCCGTATTTTCGCGTTCGGGAATGGCCATGGCCTCCCCAGCCGGCACGCGAAGGTCTACATCAGCTCCGCCGACTGGATGGAGCGCAATCTGGATTGGCGGGTCGAGACCCTGGTGCCCATTCACACCCCGACCGTTCACGCCCAGATACTGGACCAAATCATGGCCACAAATATCCGCGATACGCTGCAATCCTGGGATTTGCGGGCCGATGGGGTCTGGAAGCGGGTGGCCGCGGGACGGCGTCCGGTGTCGGCCCATGACTATTTCATGACCAACCCCTCCCTCTCCGGCCGCGGTTCGGCGCTGCACGAAGCGCCGTTGCCCGCGCCATTTCTGGCGGCGCGCCGTCAGGACCGGGTGAATCAGGACTGATCCGATGCCTTATGCTCCCCCCGCCAGCCTGCCACGCCGGGGGGTTGTGGACCTCGGCTCCAACTCCGTGCGTCTGGTCGTCTACGAGGGCGACAGCCGCAATCCGATGCCTATTTTTAATGAAAAGGCGGTGCCGCGTCTTGGCCTTGGTCTGCAATCCAGCGGGCGGTTGAACGAGGAAGGGGTGAGCCGTGCGCTGCTGGTGATGCGGCGGTACTACCTGATCGCGAAGGCGATGGGGGCCGACCCGTTCGAGGTCCTTGCCACTGCCGCCGTGCGCGACGCCTCCAACGGTGCCGATTTCGTCGCTCGGCTGCAGGACCGGATGCCGGGCGTGCCGATCCGGATCATTTCGGGGCAGGTGGAAGCCGAACATTCTGCCGACGGGCTGTTGTGCGGCATTCCCGACGCGGATGGCATCCTGGCCGATATCGGCGGTGGCTCGATGGAGGTCGTGCGGCTGATCCGGGGGGTGCGCGATGTGTCCCAATCGCTGTCCCTGGGGGTCATCCGGCTGGCGGATCGGTCGGGGAATAACCTGGAGGTTGCGCAAAAGAAGGTCGAGGCTGATCTGGCGACCGTGCCCTGGCTCAAGGACGGCGCCGGCCGAAGCCTTTACGTGGTCGGCGGTGCATGGCGGGCACTCGCGCGCATACAGATGGCGCGCGACGCCTACCCGTTGCTGATGGTGCACAATTACCGGCTGACTGCCGCGGCCGCCCGCGATCTGACCAACCTGGTGGCTGCCGCACCGTTGCGCGTGCTGGAACGCATGGAAGGCGCGCCCAAGCGCCGGTTGGAAGATCTCCCGTACGCCGCGATCGCGCTGCGTCGGCTGCTCCGCGTGACTGGCGCCAACCAGGTCGTGTTCAGCGCCAGCGGCCTGCGCGAAGGCTGGTTCATGCGGCATATGCCGGATTCGATCCGCGACCAGGACCCCTTGCTCGCCGCCTGCCAGGAGATGGCACGGCGTTTCGGACGCGACCCGTCGATGCCCGAGGCGCTGTTCGATTGGACCAGCCCGCTGTTTCCACGGGAAACGGCGGAGGAACGGCGGTTGCGCCTCGCGGCCTGCTGGGTGTCGGATATCGGCAGCCACGACCACCCGGAGTATCGCGCCGAACAGGCGTTTCAGGCGGTGCTTTGGCAGTCAGGGGTGGGATTCGATCACCCAACGCGTGCCTATCTCGGGCTGACGGTCGCGCTGCGCTATGAGGTTGTGGCCGACGCCCCGTTCCTGTCCCCCGCCCGGCATCTGCTGGACGGGGCGGCCATCGCTCGGGCCGAGACGTTGGGGAAGGCGCTGCGTCTGGCCTACACCCTGTCGGCGGGGACGCCGGATTTACTGGGTGGGACCAATCTGCGCATCCAAAAGGGGCGTTTGATCCTGCGCCTGGAAGAGGACCACGGCGTGTTCGCCGGCGACGCGGTGACCCGGCGGCTGACCCGATTGGGGGAGGCGTTGGGGCTGGAGGTCGCGACGGAGACGGCGGTTCAGCGGCGGGCGGCGGAGTAGGGGGCGCTAGCCTGCCAATCCCTGCGCCACGACCTCGATATCTCCCGACGCCTGGCACACCGGATGCCGCGTCAGCAACGGAACCTGCCGCCGGATCGCATCCCGCACTTTGTCGTCCCGGCGGACGATCCCGGCGAGCCTCGGTTCGAACCGCAGAAACGTCGAACAGGCGCGGCGGAGGGTGAAATAGGTCCGCTCGCCTGCCGCCTGGGTGGACACCATGTTGACCACCACGCGCGCATCGCCCAGCGGCCTGTCCAGCCGGTGCAGCTTCAAGACGGCATAGGCATCGGTGAGGCTGGTCGGCTCCTCCGTGGCTAGTACCAACAGGATATCGGATAGCGATGCCATACGCCGGACCGCACGTTCCACCCCCGCGCCCAGATCGATCAGCACGTCGTCGTACCCCGCCGATCCACAGCGTGGCATGGCCAGCGCCGCTTCCAGTTGTGCGGGGTCGAGGTCGGCCATGGCCCCGGTGCCCGAGCGGCCGGCGAGGATGTCGAATTGGCAATCGGGGTGGCGGACCACGGCGCCGGCCAGCGACACGCTGCCATCCAGCACCGAACCCAAATCGAACGCCGGCATCAGGCCGAGTTGTACGTCGATATTGGCGAGGCCGAAATCGGCGTCGAACAGCAGCACCCGCCGTCCAAGACGGGACAAGGCATCGGCCAGGGTGATCGCGAGCCAAGTCTTGCCGACTCCCCCTTTGCCGGATGCGATGGCGATCAGGCGCGGGTCACGGGGCATGGTGGGGTGTTCCGATTTGCATCAGGCGGGCGGCGAGAAAGGCGGCGGTCAGCGGCACCAGACCATTGGCGGCGCCCGGACCGATCCCGGCTTCGGCCAGTGGGAGGTGCGCTGCTTCGGCTGCGGCCAGAATGCCGCCGAGGCGCCGGGCGATATCCAGCCGTGTCGCCACCAGGAAGGCAGCCCCGGCCGCTGCGAAACTCAGGGCGAGATCGGCGGATTCGTTCGGATCGAGGCCGGCGGGCAGTACGAGGGCAATGGCGCCACCAACGGCCGAGGCCTGGCTGCGCAGGCGGTCGGATTGCGCGGGGTCGAACGGATCGATGCCGGGTGTATCGATCAGCATCGGCGATCCGTCGCGCGGCGCGGCGCGGGACAGTGCAAGCGGTTCGGATGCCTCGGTCAGCGGCAGGTGCAGCAGGCGCGTGAGCGCGAGCAGCTGTTCGGTCGCACCTGCCTTGGCGTCGTCGGTGGTGACGATCGTCGGGCGTTGGCCGGCCAGCGTCAGGCGAGTGGCGAGGCGCACGACGGTCAAGGTCTTGCCCGCGCCCGGTGGCCCGGCAAGCAGCAGGGGGCGATTGGCGAGCGGCAGGGTGCTGAAAGTGAGGAGGCGATCGAGGGTATGGGCAAAGTCGCCGCCGGCCAGCGCTGCACGCATCGTCGCGGGGACTGCGTGATAGCTCAGCATGTCGGCATGGCCGCGCGCCGGGAGGGGCGTCGCCGGCTCAAGGGCCGCGGTCAGTTCCACCCCTTCGTACCACCGGCGGGTGTTGAGGATCAGGGCCTCCGACCCCAGCTCCGCGCGCACCAGCGCCATCGCCTGGGGGACCGTCGCGGCGCGGTAAAGCTTCAGGCGCATGCGATACCGCCGACATGCGACAGGCCTGCCGTCATATCGACCCCACCGTGCGGATACGGACCTTCGGGAATATTTCCATCTGCGACAGCACCGGCGTGCCGGGGCGGAACCGCTCGACGATCGCGCGCACATGCCCGCGGATCGTGCCGCTCGTCAGCAGGACCGGCGCTTCCCCAGCCGCGGCGGCGGGGTCGAACGCGGTGCGCAGCGCCTGCATGAAGGTCTGCAATTTGCTGGGGGCCATTGCCAACTGCCGATCTTCGGCCGGGCCGGTCAGGGCTTCCAGGAACGCGGCCTCCCATTCCGGCGACAGGGTGATCAGCGGAATGAAACCCTGTGGCCCCACATGCGAATCGCTGATCTGGCGCGCGAGCCGGATGCGCACATGGGCCACGATCGCCGGAATGGACCGGATGGTGCCCCCGCAAGCTTCCTGCACCCCCTCCAGGATCGTCGAGAGATCGCGCACCGACACGCGCTCGGACAGCAGCGACTGCAACACCCGCTGGATACCGCCGACGGTGATCTGGGATGGCACGAGGTCGGCGACGAGCTTCTGCTGTTCGCGCGGCAGTTTGTCCAAAAGCTTCTGCGTTTCGGCGTGGGACAGGAGTTCGGCGACGTTTTCCCGCACCAGCTCCGTCAGGTGCGTGGTCAGCACGCTGGGCGGGTCGACGACGGTGCAGCCGCGGAACATCGCCTCGTCCTTCAGATCGGGCTCGATCCACAGGGCCGGCAGTCCGAAGGACGGTTCGCGCGTTTCCTCCCCGGCCAGCGCCGGGGTGGCACCACTCGGGTCCATCGCCAGCAGCAGGGTGGGGCGCAGTTCGCCCTTGCCGGCCTCGATTTCCTTGATCCGTACGACGTATTCGTTCGCTGCCAGCTGCATGTTGTCCTGGATGCGGACCGGCGGCAGGACGAACCCCATCTCCTGTGCGATCGCGCGCCGCAAGCCCTTGATCTGCTCGGTCAACCGTGGCGTGTCGCCGCCGGCCAAAGACAGCAGCCCATAGCCAAGCTCCAGCCGGATCATATCCATGCGCAACGAATCGGCGATCGGCGGTTCCAGCGGGATGGGCACCGGCTCCGGCGCATCCAGAGCGGGGGGCGGGTTTTTGTAGCGCAGCCAGGCCCCGCCGCCGGCCAGTCCGGCCAAGGCGAGGAACGGCAGCATCGGCAGCCCGGGCATCAGTGCCAATACGATGGCCGCACCCGACGCCATCGCCAGCGGCTTCGGATTGCCGCCCAACTGTCGCATCATCGCGACGTCGGCGGAACCCTCGGTGCCGCCCTTGGTCACCACGATGCCGGCGGCGGTGGAGACCAGCAGCGACGGGATCTGCGACACCAGCCCGTCGCCGGCGGTCAGGGTGGTGAAGGTGGCGGCGGCTTCGGCGAATGGCATACCGTGCCGGATCACGCCGATCAGCAGCCCGCCAATGATGTTGATCACGGTGATCAGCAGCGCGGCGATGGCGTCCCCGCGCACGAACTTCGCCGCACCGTCCATCGCGCCGTAGAATCCGCTTTCCTCCTCCAGATCCTTGCGACGGCGACGGGCGATCTTCTCGTCGATCAGCCCCGCGGACAGATCGGCATCGATCGCCATCTGCTTGCCCGGCATCGCGTCCAGGCTGAACCGAGCGGCAACTTCGGCGATGCGGCCGGAGCCTTTGGTGATGACCATGAAATTCACCACCAGCAGGATGCAGAACACGATCAGGCCGATCACCACATCCCCACCCATGAGGAACCCGCCAAACGCCGCGACCACGTGGCCGGCGGCGGTGGGGCCTTCGTTACCCTGGGACAGGATCAAGCGGGTGGTGGCGACGTTCAGCGACAGCCGCAGCAAAGTGGTCAGCAGCAGCAAGGTCGGGAAACTGGTGAAGTCCAAGGGACGGCGGAGGAACAGCGCCACCATCAGCACCAGCACCGCCGCCGTGATCGACAGCGCCAGGCCCATGTCCAGCAGCACGGTGGGCAGCGGCACCACGAGCACCGAAAGCAGCGCGACGACACCCAAGGCCAGCCCGATGTCACTGCCCGGCGCGTAGCGGCGCAGCCGGTCGGTCAGCCCGGGCAGCATCGTGGCGAGGGAGGCAGCGCCGGCCATCGTCTCAGGCCGCCATCGGGGGTGGGGGGATCGGCATGCCCTGGGCGGCGTAGTCCTTCAGCTTGTTCCGCAGTGCCCGGATCGAGATGCCCAGAATGGTCGCGGCATGGGTGCGGTTGCCCAGCGTGCGGCCGACGGTTTCGATGATCAGATCGCGCTCGACCTCATCCATGCGCCGGCCGACCAGTCCCGCGATACCGCCGGTCGGGGCCGGTGCGGCCGGTGGGCCGAGTTCGACCGCGTCCACCCCGATCTCCTTCCCTTCGGCGAGCAGCACGGCGCGGTGGATCGTGTTTTCCAGCTCCCGCACGTTACCGCGCCAGGCGTGCGCGGTCAGTCGCATGATCGCGGCCTGGGAGACGGGGCGGTAGGGCAGGCCGTTCACATCGGCGTATTTGCGGGCGAAGTGTTCGGATAGCGCGGCGATGTCGCCGGGGCGTTCGCGCAGGCTGGGGACAGCGAGGGAAACAACGTTCAGGCGGAAATACAGATCCTCCCGGAACCGTCCGGCGCGTGCTTCGGCCAGCAGATCGCGGTTGGTCGTGGCGAGAATGCGGACGTTGACCTTCACCGGCGTATCCCCGCCGACCCGATCGATTTCGCGTTCCTGCAATGCGCGCAGGAGCTTTGCCTGTAGCCGCACATCCATTTCCGAGATTTCGTCCAGCAGCAGGGTGCCGCCCTGCGCTGCCTCGAATTTGCCGATGCGGCGGGCCAAGGCGCCGGAGAAGGCGCCTTTTTCGTGTCCGAACAGTTCGGATTCCAGCAGGTTTTCGGGGATCGCGGCGCAGTTCAACGCCACGAACGGGCCTTGGCAGCGGCGGGACCTTCGATGGATATGGCGAGCCAGAACCTCCTTGCCGGTGCCGGACTCGCCGGAAATCAGCACCGACGCTTCGGATTTCGCCACCTGTTCGGCGCGGCGCACGGCGGCGGCCATGACGGGGTCGGTGACGATCAAGGCGTGGCTTTCGCCCGACGCGGCTTCCAGGATCGCGGCGATCAGGTCTGGGTCTGGCGGCAGCGGCAGAAACTCCCGCGCGCCGGCCTGGATCGCGCGCACGGCGGCGTCCGGATCGTCGTTCGTGCCGCAGGCCACGACCGGGATCGCGATGCGTTCGCGGGCGATGGCGCGGACCACGGACCCGACGTCCTGGCTCAATTCGCATAATACGAGATCGAGCTTGGCATCTGCCCGCAACCGCGACATCGCCCGATCGGCATTGTCCGCCTGATCGAGCTTCGCACCCCGGGCGATGGCAATCCGAGCCGCCTCCCCAAGGTCGCCGGCCAGCGATCCGATGATCAGGACCTTCATGATTGCGCTCTGTCGGCCTTCACGATTTCGGTCATGGTCACGCCCAGGCGGTTGTCGTCGACCATCACGACCTCACCGCGCGCGACGAGGCGGTTGTTGACGTAGATGTCGATCGCCTCGCCCAGTTTGCGGTCCAGCTCCACGACCGCGCCGCGCCCGAGTTTCAGCAGTTGCGCGACCTGCATGGTGGTTTTGCCCAGCACCGCCGAGAGCGTGACCGGGATGTCGTACACCGCTTCGAGTTCGCGTGCCGAACGGGGCGCGGCGGTGTCGACGGGATCGGCGAGTTCGGCGAGTTCCATC
Source organism: uncultured Acetobacteraceae bacterium (assembly GCA_903877125.1). Lineage (GTDB taxonomy): Bacteria > Pseudomonadota > Alphaproteobacteria > Acetobacterales > Acetobacteraceae > Rhodopila. The sequence goes on from CAIRCM010000200.1 coordinate 30,559, forward strand.
TCAGTCGACATTTTCGGTTTCCTTCGCGGTTTGGCGTGCGGCGTTCAGCAGGCCGGCTGGGGCCAACACGTTCTCGATGTCCGCCCACAACCGGGCGGTGTCGCGACTGGCATTGCCCGAACGCCAGGCGATGCGGATGTCGCCCTCGGGCACGGAATCCGTTGGCACGATGCGCACGCGGTCGAGCACCTCGGGATCCAGCGTGGCGATTTCCTCCGACAACGCCTCGGTCACATGCGGGCTGGCGCGGATGGTGATCGTCGATTCGGTATGCAAATGCGGCACCACCGCCCGCACGATGGCTCGCAATTCGGTGTCCGCGTGGCGCGCGCACAGGGCCGGGAAAGCGGTGGCGAAAGCGTCCATCAGCAGACATGCGAGGGATTCGGCGGTTTCCTCGGCGATCGTTCTGACGTCTTCCCGCGCTGTCTGGAGGCTTTCCGCGATGGTGAGCAAGGCGTGGCGAGCGAGGGAGGCGGTGATGCCATCTGCCTCCGCCAATCCCGCTTCATGGCCTTCGCGCATCGCCTCGGCGCGCGCGGCCTGCAATTGCTCGGCGGTGTAGACCGGTTCGAGCGGTTCTGGCGTTGGCGGGGGTTCCGGGGCCTTGGGGCGATCGAAGTCCTCCGCGAAAATCCGGTTGGTCCAGCTCATCAGTAGATGACCTCCTCATCCTTGCCGGCGGAGATTTCGATCTGGCCCTGGGCGGCGAGTTCTTTCGCCAGGAGCACGATGCCGCCCTGGGCCTCGTCGACGTCGCGCAGTTTGACTGGCCCCAGGCCCTCCATGTCGTCGCGCAGCATCTTCGCCGCGCGTTCCGACAGGTTGGACATGAACAGTTCGCGGATTTTCTCCGACGCACCTTTCAGGGCGATCGGCAGCTTGTCCTTCTCGATCGATCGCAGCAGGGTCTGGATCGACTGGCCGGACAGGCGCTGGAGATCGTCGAAGGTGAACATCAGCGATTTGATGCGTTCGGAGGCGTCGCGGTTGCGTTCCTCCAGCCCGTTGAGGAACCGGGTTTCGGCTTGCCGGTCGAGGTTGTTGAAAATGTCGGCCATCAGCTCGTGCGCGTCGCGCCGGGCGCTGCGGGCGAGGTTGGACATGAACTCGGCGCGCAGGGTCTTTTCCACGCCGTCCAGGACGTCTTTCTGGACCGTCTCCATGCGCAACATCCGCATGACCACTTCCATGGCGAAGGAATCGGGCAGGAGTGTCAAAACCCGAGCGGAATGTTCCGGCTTCACTTTTGACAGCACGACCGCCACGGTCTGCGGATATTCATTCTTCAGGTAGTTCGCCAGCACGTCTTCGCTGACGTTGCCCAGTTTGTCCCACATGGTGCGGCCGGCGGGACCGCGGATTTCCTCCATGATCTGAACGGCCCGGTCCCGTGGCAGGGCTTTCATCAACAACGTCTCGGTTGTTTCGAAGCTGCCATTGAGTGCGCCGGTCGCGCCCATGCCTTCCATGAATTCGCCGCACACTTTTTCGACCGTTTCGGATCGGATGGTGCCCAACTGCGCCATGGCGGAGGAGATTTCCTTGATCTCGTCTTCGTGCATCATGCCGAAGAGTCGACTGCAATGTTCCTCGCCCAGCGCGAGCATCATCACCGCCGCACGTTCCGCGCCGCGCATGTTCCGAGGGTCAGCCATTGTCGCGTGCCATCCAGCCGCGAATGATGTTCAGCGAGGCGCTGGGATGTTTCTCGACCATGTCGGACAGTTTTCGCAGCGACGAAGCGCGCATCTGTCCTTCGATCTGAGCGATATCGACCATGCTTTCCTCCTCCGCCGGGCCGGTCAGCATCGCGGTGTTTCCGCCCGCGGGTCCTGCGATGGCGGGCGCTCCCGGCCCGGGTCCGGTCGCCGCGGCGATCGCGTTTGGGATTCCCGCGGTTGCCGGCGCCAAAGCGGTGATTCCCTTGACCATCGGGCGCAGCACCAGCAGCAGGGCGAGCAGCCCGATGATGCCGATCAAGGCGGTTTGTGCGAGGTTCATCAGGTCCGGTTTGTCGAGCCTGATGCCCAACAGGCCGCCGTTGTCCGCCGGGCCGTTGTCGGCCTCTACAAAGCGCATGCTGGTCACTGTCACCTGATCGCCGCGCTTGTCGTCGAAGCCGATCGCGGTTTTCACCAAGGCGGTGATCCGGTCGAGATCGGCGGCCGGAAGCGGCTGCGAGACCTTCTTGTCGTCCAGCGTGCCGTCGACCATCACCGCGAGGCTGATGCGATCGATCTGTGGCTGCTCGCGGATCAGGGTGCGGACGGTCTTGCCGATTTCGTAGTTGGTGGTTTCCTCCTGCCGCGATTCCTGCGATCCGGCGCCGGGCGGTGCCGCCGCGTCGGCATTCGGCAGATTGTTCTGCACCGTCACCGCGCCGCTGGGTTCGGTGGTCTTGTTTGTCGATGTTACCGTCTGGGTGCTCCGCGGCACCTGGCCGTCGGGGCTGTAGGTTTCCTGTGTTTCGTTCACCCGGTCGTAGTTCATGCGCACGGTAGCCTCAGCCCGAGCGTGGCCGGGCCCAAGGCTGCGTTCGAGCATTTCCTCGACCGCGCGTGACAGGCGCAGTTCGGTGGCTCGGCGTTGTTCGTCGGCGGTGGCGGCCGCCGCGATTTGTCCGACCGGCTGGCCGGCGCGGGCGAGCAGATCGCCACGGGAGTCGACCACGGCGATATTCGTGGGCTTCAGCCCTGGGACCGCGGCGGCGACGAGGTTGAGAATGGCCTGCACACCCTCCCGATCCAGTCGCTGGGCGCCGGCCATGGTGAGCATGATGCTCGCCTGGGCGTCCTGCTGGTCGCGGGCGAAGGGTTCGCGGTGCGGCAGCACCAGGTGGACGCGCACCCCGCGGATGCCTCGTATCGCTTTGATGGTTCTGCCGATTTCGCCTTCCAGCGCGCGGGTTTCGTTGATTTTCTGCTGAAATTCGGTGAAGGCCAGGCCGTCGCCGCGATCGAACAGTTCGTAGCCGACCGATCCGCCGGCCGGCAGACCGTCCCGGGCGAGGTTCATGCGCGCGTCGGCCACCTGATCGACGGGGACCAGGATTTGGGTGCCGTTCGACACCAGTCGGTAGGGGATGTGTTTTTGGGTCGGTTTTTCGACGATCTGCGCGGAGTCCCGCAGGTCGAGATCGGCATAGAGCAGCGCCATCTGGCCGCTGCCGCCGGACCCTCGCAGCACCATCACCGCGAGCAATGCCAACAGACCGACCGCCACCGCGGCCATGGCGGCGAGGCGGGCGGTACCCAGTGCTTTCAGCCCTTCCAGCAAGGGCATCATGGCGTGTTGGCCGTCATTGCGTCGGTCGGTCCCTCGGTGTCCGGGAACAGACTGACGCAAAGGGGTTAACAAACCGTTAAGACGGGGCGTTTTTTTTCGGGGTGCTTACTTCTTCACGTCTTTTTCCCGATCGCGCAGCTGCGGCACGGGCAGTTGCAGGAACGCGGCGTAATCGTAGACCGTCTCATCTTCCTGATTCCAGCACACGTAGCCCCGGCAATCGTTCGGCCGCGCCTCGTAGACGCCGCAGAGCCGGTCGGTGGTGAGGAATTGGCAGGTCTTGTAGCCCGACTTGATCCGCTTTTCCCCTTTTCGGGTGGTCTCGACGATGTGCTTCGTCTCGAACGCCGGCACGGCGAGGTTCAGATGCTTGGCCAGTCGGCGGATGTCGTCCCGGCTGACCCGCACATATCCTGCCATGCGGCAGCACAGGCTTGGGCATTTCAGACAATCGAGCCTTGGATGATCAGGCATTCACGGGCGTTCGGGTGCGGATCAGATTCATTGGACGCATCGTCAGGACCGTTTCATCGTGCTGGTTCAACACCTCCACGAGTGCGTGCACGAGGCCCCGATCGGGTTTCGTGCGCGACCTCCTGGCTTCGGTCACGGTGGCGCGCACCCGCAGCGTATCCCCAGGGCGGACCGGGCGGGGCCAGCGGAGTTCGTCGATCCCGGGGGAGGCGAGGCCGTTTTTCGGCAGATAGTGTTCGGTGAACATCTTCATCATCACGCCCACGGTGTGCCAGCCGCTGGCAATGATGCCGCCGGTGGGTCCGGCCGCGGCGATGGCCGGATCGACATGCATATCCTGCGGGTCGTACTGCCGCGCGAAGGCGATGATATCCGCCTGCGTCATGGTGACGGTGCCGAATTCGAACACCGCGCCGACGGGGTAATCCTCGAACCTGCGGTCCTCGGGGTTGGTTGGAAGCATGGATGGCGCCCTGTTGCTGGCGCTTCGGCTAACATGCGATATGGGTCCTGACAACGCGATACGGGATGGATATCGGATAGCCTGTTGGATATCCGATATTTCCGATAGCTATCGGATATCCAACAGGCTTCGGGGTGCAAGGACGATGGACGGGGGCGTCGCCGAGAAACTCAACGCTTTGCACGCGCTGCTGGCCAATTGGAACGGATTGAAGGGCTTCGTCAGCCGGGCGGATTTCGCGGCACTTTGGCCGCGGCATGTGGAGGATTCCCTCCAGATGGTGCCGTTGATCGGCTCCGGCACGACGACCGCGATCGACATCGGATCGGGGGCCGGCTTCCCGGGGCTGATCGTGGCGATGGCGGGCGGCGTGCACGTCGATCTGTTTGAATCCAACAAGCAGAAGGCGGCGTTTCTGCGGGAGGCGATCCGGGTCACCGGCGCACCGGCCGCCGTCCACGCGATGCGGATCGAGGAGGCGCGCATCCCGCCGGCTCCTTTGATCACTGCCCGCGGGGTTTCGGCCCTGCCGCTGTTGCTCGCCTCGGCCGAAGCGATGCTGGCCGAGGGCGGCTGCTGTCTCTTCCACAAGGGCGCCGGTTTCGAGGCCGAGGTCGCGGCCGCTCGGCGGACCTGGGCGATGCGGGTGGAACGGATACCGAGCCGGACGGGGGAGGGTGGCGTGATTCTGCGGCTGTCCGGCCTGCGGCGTATCAGAAAGTGAACAAGGGTCGGTCGGGTTTGCGGCCGAGCAGCACTTGACCCACGGTCTCGAAATGTTCCGGGTGGCCCTGGATCTGCTGGGTGACCGAATTGATGTCGCGGAACCGCCGTTCGAACGGGCGCGAGGCAAAAATGGCCATGGCTCCGGCCGCTTCGTACAGGGTGGCGACCACCTGCTTGGCCGACTGGATCGCGAAGGTGGACGCCATGCGGATCGACACCAGTTCGTCCTGGGTCAGATGGCCGCGTTTGCGGGCCTCGGCCCAGGCGTCGGAGACGGCGACCAGGAGGTAGGTACGGGCGGCGCGAAGGCGGGCTTCATTCCAGCCGACGTGGGATTACATCACGTGATTGTCGGCGCGGCTGCGACTGCCGCCCCGGGGGATGGCGCCCGCGGCTTCCGTGACGAACGCGGTCATGACGGTTCGGGCGATGCCGAGTGCGATACCGGCGAAGCTGCCGGCGTAAAGCGTGCTGGGGGTGAAGGCATAGAGTTCGCCGGTGACCCTTAGTTTCGCGGACCCGTCGCGTTTCATCGTATAGGCCTCGGGGACGAACAGATCCTTGACCGTGTAGCTGTCGCTGCCGGTGCCGCGCAGACCCATGGTGAACCAGGTGTCCGTCACCTCGGCCTCGGCTTTGCGGAAAAACATGGTTGCGCTGAGCGGTTTTCCGTCGATGCCCAGTCGTTTGGTGCCGTTGGGCTCGATCACCGGCACATGGCATCCCAACCAGGTAGCCAGCCGTGATCCACTGGCGAACTGAACGCTACCAGATACGCGATAGCCGCCTGGTACCACTTTGGCTTCGCCGGGTCCCGGCCCCCAGGCCAAAATCCCGGTATCGGGACCGAAAATATCCTTTACGACCGAAGGTTCCAGATATGCGGCGGTCAGTGCACAGATATTGGTCTGCCCGACGCACCAGGCGGTGCTGGCATCGTGGCTGGCAATTTCCTCGATCACCTGGATGAGGGATGGAGGGTCCAGTTCCGCTCCGCTATAGTCCACGGGTTGCACCAAGCGGAACAGGCCGTGTTCGCGCAGGGCGGCGAACAGGGAAGCCGGGAGGTTGCGCGAACGATCGATCTCCTCGGCGGCGGCATCGATCGCGGGCCCGAGGCCGCGCGCTCGTTGCAGGTAGTCGGTTCCTTTCGAACTCAGGGTATCCATGGCGCGTCCGATTCAACTAGGTGGGCTGCAATCATCGGCCGGGGGTGCGTCGGGTTCAACCCGGGTGGTCCGCAACCCAAGGCCACGCCGAGCGATTGGGCGATATCTGGGCATCGCGGTGGGCTGCCTGGCGCTTGCCGGCGCGGTGGCGGCGGGTGTCTGGGCCTATCCCCGTTATCTCGGCGGCAACAAGACCTGCCTGCTCCCGTCCCCCACGGCACCCGGTACGCGGGTCACCATTGGAACCTCTGGCGAGCCTCTGGCCGTGGTTTACGGGCAGTTGGCAATCCTGGAGCAGACAACGAACCCGATCCGCTTCAGGGTGATACCCTCGAACATCGAGATCCGCGACGTTCACTATGCAGGACAGTTGATCGGCGCGACGGCGATCCCGGAGCAGGGCACGTTCAGGATACTGAAGGTGAACGGCAAATCGTTTCCGCTGCACGGTACCGCGATCGAGGGCGGGTGCGTCAACCTGCGCGGCCCGGGCAAGGCGATCCTGTTGTTTTCGAACTCGTTCTCCCCGACCGCGGCGTTGGTGGTGACGCCGGATCAGATGAAGTGGTTCGAATAGGCGGGGCTACAACGCCAATTCGACACAGACCGGCACATGGTCCGATCCCTTTTCCCAGTCGCGGGCATGCACCAGGACGGTGTGTTCCCGCAGAGCCTCGCGCAGATCCGGCGTGACCCAGATGTGATCGAGGCGGCGACCGCGGTTGGCAACCTTCCAGTCGCGGTTCCGGTATGACCACCACGTGTAAAGCTTCTGATCCGACGGAACAAAGTGCCGCAGCGCGTCGTAGAATCCGGCGTTCAACCAGGCCGTCAGTCCCTCGGTTTCCGGCGGTGTGTGGCTGACGACACCCAGCAATTGCTTGTGGCTCCAGACGTCGTGTTCCAGGGGGGCGATATTCAGATCGCCAACCAGAACCGCGCGCTTCAGGCCAGAGCGGGCGGCGAACCAGTTGCGGGTTTCGGCGATGAAATCCAGCTTGTGGCCGTATTTCGGGTTTTTCTCGCGATCCGGCTCATCGCCGCCGGCGGGGACGTAGAAATCGTGCAGCTCGATCGGCCCGCCCGGCGCGTCCAGCGACACGACGATATGCCGGCAGTCGCCTTTGCCGCACCAATCCGGCGCGATATCCAGCCGTTCGATCGGGTGGCGGGAAAGGATCGCGACCCCATTGTAGCCCTTCATGCCTTGAAAGGCGAAGTGTGGATAACCCAGTTCCTGGATTCCCGCCGCGGGGAACAGATCGTTCGGGACCTTGGTTTCCTGCAGGCAGATCACGTCGGGGTTCAAGTCCCCGACGAGATCTTTCAGCAAACCCAACCGCAGGCGGAGGGAATTGATGTTCCAGGTGGCGATCCGCATCAGACGACGCGGCAGCGGATGGTGCCGACACCCTCAACGACGCCTTCCATGACGTCGCCCTTTTTCACCGCGGCCACACCCTCGGGCGTGCCGGAATAGATCAGGTCGCCGGGCGCCAGTTCGACGAGGCCGGAGAGGTAGGAAATGGTTTCCGACACGCTCCAGATCAGCATCGACAGGTCGGACGTCTGGGTGACCTTGCCGTTCACTTTCAGCTCGATCAGGCCCTTGGCGGGATGCCCGCACTTGGTCGCCGGCACGATCGCGCGATCGGTGCGGACTTCCTTCTTGGCCTGATTCTGGATGTCGCGGCGGGTCATATCCAGGCCGCAGGCATAGCCATAGACGTGGTTCAGCGCGCCATCGACCGGGATGTCCTTGCCGCCGGTTCCGATCGCGACGACCATTTCCATCTCGTGATGCAGGTCCTTGGTCTGCGACGGATAGGGCATGTCCGCGTCATTCAGCACCAGCGCATCGGCGGGTTTCATGAAGAAGAACGGCGGCTCCCGATCCGGATCGCTGCCCATCTCGCGCGCATGGGCGGCGTAGTTACGGCCAACGCAGAAGACGCGGCGGACAGGGAATTCACCGCCGCCCACAACGGGGACGGACACGGTGGCGGGCGGGGGAATGACGTAATCGGCCATTGAAGCGATCCCGGGGCTTGAGGAGGCGATGGCCGGTCATACAAGCCCGGCGGGTTCGGCGAAAGAGCGGGAGCACGATACGGAAGGCGGTCACCGACGGCTATCCGATATCCAACGGATATGCACACATCCATCGAACCCGGCATCCTGTATTTCGGCACGCCCGTCGTTTTGATCTCCACGATCAATCCCGACGGTTCGGCCAACCTCGCGCCGATGTCCTCGGCCTTTTGGCTGGGATGGCGGTGTGTCCTGGGCCTCGCGGCGATGTCGCGAACGCCCCAGAACATGATCCGCACCGGCGAATGCGTGCTCAATCTGCCGTCCGCGGATCTGGTGTCGATGGTCGATCGGCTGGCACTGACCACCGGGTCCGACCCGGTGCCCGAGGGCAAGGTGCGCCGCGGGTATTGGCATGAGGCGGACAAATTCGGCCGTTCCGGCTTCACGCAGATGGCGTCGGAGACGGTATTGGCACCGCGGGTGCGGGAATGCCCGGTCCAGATGGAGGCGGCTGTCGAAGCCGTGCATGGTATGGCCGAGGACGATCCCGCCCAGCACGGCAGCCGCAATATGATCGAGGTCCGTATCAAGCGGGTGCATGTCGATCCCGGTATCCTGATGGATGGGCACGCGAACCGCATCGACCCCGACAAATGGCGGCCGTTGATCCTGAGTTTTCAGGAGTTCTATGGGTTGTCGGGGAAGTTGCATCCCTCCACGCTGGGGACCATTCCCGAGGCACTGTATCGCGGGCCGGATATCGACCGAGCGCGCTCGGAGATTGCTGTGGCGCACTGACCGTGCCGTTGCCCCTTGGCGGGGTAGCCCGGAAGGTCATAACCTTCGGCCTTATCCTCGCAACCAGGGAACTCATATGCCGGCGTGGCCAACTCAACACGGTGTTTTCGACGCGGGCGATGTGACGCTCCAGTCCGGCGCTGTCCTTCGCGATGCGCGACTGTCGTGGAAGGCCCATGGCACGCTGTCCCCGGCCCGTGACAACGTGATTGTCTATCCCACGAGCTACGGTGCTCAGCACCCCGACCTGGAATGGTTGATCGGCCCCGATGGCGTGCTCGACCCCACCCGATGGTTCATCGTTATTCCCGACATGTTCGGCAACGGCCTGTCCTCCTCGCCCGCCGACACCGAGCACTACCCGACCCTGGTCACTGTGCATGACAACGTCACGGTGCAGCGTCAGGCGCTTGCGAAGCTGTTCGGCATCGACCGCATCGCCTGTGTCTATGGTTGGTCGATGGGCGCCCTCCAGGCTTACCATTGGGCCGCGCTGTTTCCGGATGCGGTCGAGCGCATCGTGGTGAACTGCGGCGTCGCGCGCACCGCCATCCACAACCAGGTTTTCCTGCGTGGGCTGATGGCCACCCTGGAAGCGGCCCCCGAACACGTCGGCAATGGCCGGTTTTCCGCCGAACCCAAAGCCGCGAAACGGGCTTTCGGCCGCATCTACGCGGGCTGGGCGCTCAGCCAGGATTTCTACCGCGAGCAACGGCACCTCGGCACTGGCCCGACGCCCAACCTGGGCGCCCCCGACTTGGAAACCTTCCTGCGCACCGATTGGGAGGATCGCTTCGGCGCCCGCCCCGCCGCCAATCTCCATGCGCAACTCCGCACCTGGGACGCGGCGGACATCAGCGCCAACGCCCTCTACGATGGCGACCTGCAAGCTGCCCTTCAGGCGATCGGAGCGCAGGTGCTTTTGATGCCTGGATCGACCGATCTTTATTTCCGTGTCGCCGATAACGAGGCCGAACTGCCCTTCCTGCGCCACGCCGCCCTGCGCCCGATCCCCAGCATCTGGGGCCACCGCGCGGGCAACCCCGTCCCGAACCCCGAGGACACGCGGTTCGTCAAGGACGCCGTACGAGCCTGGCTGGACCGCTAAACCGCACCTGAAACGCGGCTGCGAACGGCCTTGCGTGCGCCCTATATTTCTGCCAAACTGGAAATATGGAAGCAACACAGGCCGCAACCGCGTTCGCCGCACTGTCCGTGGACACGAGACTGAACCTCGTCCGCCTTCTGATGGCGGAGGGTGCCAGCGGACTCGCGGCCGGCGAACTCGCCAGCCGCCTGGGTTTGCCGGCCTCGACGACTTCGTTTCACCTCGCGGCGCTGGAACGGGCGGGACTGACCCAATCGACCCGTCATGGACGCCAGATCGTTCACGCCGTGCGGATCGCCGGCATACGGGCACTGCTGGGTTTTCTGACGGAAACCTGTTGCGGCGGCCGCCCCGAACTGTGCGGCGACATCGCCCGGCTGCTCCCGCCCTTACCGCAAGAGGACCGATCCATGACCCCGGCTTTCAACGTGCTGTTCCTGTGCACCCATAACGCGGCGCGTTCCATCATGGCCGAAGCGATCCTTGCCAGGATTGGCCATGGCCGGTTCCATGCGTGGTCCGCGGGGTCCGACCCCAGCCCCGAACCAAACCCCGAGGTGCTGCAAAAGCTCCGGGTGCTAGGGCACGACACAAGCAACCTCCGTTCGAAATCCTGGCACGAATTCACCGGACCCAGCGCGCCGCGGATGGATTTCGTCATCACGCTTTGCGACACGCCGGACGGCCAGGATTGCCCCGATTTCGGGAGTCTCGCCGTCACCGCCGCCTGGCCGTTGCCCGACCCGGCGAAATTCTTCGGCAGTCCGGTCGAACGGACCGCGTTGTTGAACGAGATTTACGCCAGCCTGCGGCGGCGTATCGAGATTCTGGCGGCGCTGCCATTTGCCTCGCTCGATCGTATCGCACTCAAGTCGCGGCTCGACGAACTCGCAACCAGTGGATTACCCGCAATCGCAGGAGGGCGTTGACATGCGCGTCGGAATCAATGGGATGGGGCGCATCGGTCGCCTGGCGGTCCGAGCGGCGATGGGGGGTGTGTGGCGGGCGCCGGAGGATCCGCGCGGCGGCAACCGTCTCGACATCGTGCATGTCAACGAACACAAGGGCGGCGCGGCGACGGCGGCGCATCTGTTGGAGTTCGACAGTATCCACGGGCGCTGGCGGGAGCATTTCGATGTGGAGGACAACAGCGCCATCCGCGTCGGCAACCACCGGATCGGCTTCAGCGACGCACCGACCGCCGACGGTGTCCCTTGGGGCGATCTGGGCTGCGACATCGTGCTGGAATGCACCGGGAAGTTTCTGAAGAACGAACAACTCGACGGCTACTTCAAGCGCGGTGTCAAAACCGTGATCGTCGCCGCACCGGTCAAGGAGCCGAACGCGCTCAACCTCGTGGTCGGTGTCAACGATCACCTCTACGAACCCGGGGAACACCGGCTGCTGACGGCGGCGTCCTGCACGACGAACTGTCTCGCCCCGGTGGTGAAGGTGCTGCATGAAACCATCGGTATCCGGCACGGTCAGATCACGACGATTCACGACCCGACGAACACCAATGTCGTGATCGACGCTCCGCACAAGGATCTCCGCCGGGCACGGTCGGCGATGCTGTCGCTGCAACCGACGACGACGGGCAGCGCGACGGCGATCACGCTGATCTATCCGGAACTCAAGGGTAAATTGAACGGCCACGCGGTGCGCGCGCCGGTGCTGAACGCCAGCCTGACGGATTGCGTGTTCGAGATGAAACGTCCGGTCACGGTCTCCGAGGTCAACGAGCTCTTCCGTGTCGCCGCCGAGGGCCCGCTTGCCGGCATCCTTGGCTACGAGACGCGTCCTTTGGTTTCGGCCGATTACGCCAACGACACGCGCAGCGCGATCGTGGATGCCCCCAGCACCATGGTGACCGACGAGACCCTGCTCAAGGTCTATGCCTGGTATGACAACGAAATGGGGTACGCCTGTCGCATGGTCGATCTCGCGAACATCGTGATCGGCAGGGCCGCGTAATGGCTGGGGTGCGTAATTTCGCGATCGTGACGGCGAGCTATTGGGGCTTCACCCTCACCGATGGTGCGATCCGGATGCTGGTGCTGCTGCATTTCTACAGCCTCGGCTACACCCCGTTCATGCTTGCCTTCCTGTTTCTGCTCTATGAAACGGCGGGCATTTTCGCGAATCTTGGCGGCGGCTGGCTCGCCGCCCGGTTTGGCATTCCGCGTATGCTGATGACCGGGCTGTCGTTGCAGATCGCCGGATTGCTGCTGCTGTCCGCGCTTAACCCGACCTGGAGCACGACCCTCTCGGTTGCTTGGGTCGTCGCCGCGCAAGGCGTTGCCGGGGTCGCGAAGGACTTCACCAAGACCGCCTCCAAATCCGCGATCAAGGCGACGTCCGAGGGTGGATCGGGCCAATTGTTCAAGTGGGTCGCGTGGTTCACCGGTTCCAAGAATGCGATGAAGGGCTTTGGCTTCTTCTTTGGTGGCCTGCTGCTTGAAACCCTCGGCTTCCGTGGCGCCCTCTGGCTGATGGCCGGACTGCTCGGCGTCGTTCTGGCAAACATCGCCCTCTGCCTGCCGCGCGAACTCGGCAAGGCCAAGGCGTCCAAGTCGTTTCAGGAACTGTTCGCCAAATCGCGCGCCGTCAATCTGATGGCGGCGGCACGCATCTTTCTCTTTGGATCGCGCGACGTATGGTTCGTCGTCGGCCTGCCGGTTTTTCTCTACAGCCAGAACTGGCACTATATGGAGGTGGCGGGTTTCGTCGCCGCCTGGACGATTGGCTACGGCCTGATCCAGGCGATCGCGCCGTCGGTTGTTCGGCGCAGCGCGGATGGACTGTCGCGTGAGGTTCCGGAAGCCCGGTTGTGGGGGGTGGCCCTGACCGCGATTCCGGTCGCTCTCGCTCTGGCCCTAGATCACTCGGGGATCGCGCGGCCTGATTTGCTGATCACCGTTGGGCTGTGCGTGTTCGGGTTCGCCTTCGCGGTGATTTCATCGCTGCATTCGTACCTGATCCTCGCCTACGCTGGCTCCAAGAAAGCGGCCGAAGACGTTGGCTTCTACTATGCCGCCAACGCCGGCGGCCGTCTGCTCGGCATTTTGCTGTCCGGCGCGCTGGCCGGCTGGGGCGGTATCGCGGCCTGCCTGTGGGGGTCGGCGATCATGCTCACGGTGTGTCTGGGGATCACTTTCATGCTGCCATCGGTGAGAACGCAACAGCCGATACCCGCATAATACCCGTGCGGCTTGCAGGGACGAACCGGATCGAGAGGTCGCCCGTTACGAATCTACAAGAAAACCTTTTCGATACGCGGCGCAGGGGGGCGACCTTGACACTGGGTGACGATATGATATCTCCATATCTATGGAGAAATCGATTGTCATCGGCGCCCTCTCGGCCCTCGCGCAGGATACCCGGCTCGATATCTATCGCATGCTGGTCCAGGCAGGCCCGGACGGGCTCGCGGCGGGACGGATCGGGGAGCAACTGGGTTTGCCGTCGGCGACGCTAGCGTTCCATCTCAAGGAACTGAAAAACGCGCGGCTGGCGCACTGCACCCGCCACGGCCGCTCGCAGATCTATGCCGCCGAATACGACACGATGAACGGGCTGCTGGCGTACCTGACGGAAAACTGCTGCGGCAACGCCAGCACCAACTGCCAGCCCACCACCCATGCCGTAAAGGACTCCTGAACCATGCCCGATACCCGCATCGACGCTGTCGCGATCAAGGAAATGGTCCGAGCCCGCTACGGCGGCATCGCGGCCGGCACCACCGCGTCCTGCTGCGCGCCCTCAACCGCCGCCGAACCCGATGCCGGCGATCAGGCCCGGGAGATGGGCTACACGGCCGAGGAACTCGCCGCCGTGCCTGACGGTGCGAATCTCGGCCTTGGCTGCGGCAATCCGCAGGCCATTGCGGGGATGCGGCCGGGGGAGGTCGTGCTCGATCTCGGCAGTGGGGCGGGGTTCGATTGCCTGCTTGCGGCGCGCCAGGTCGGCCCGTCCGGCCATGTGATCGGCGTCGACATGACGCACGAGATGCTGAAAAAGGCCCGCGAGAACGCCGCCAAGGTGGGTGCGGGGAACGTCGAATTCCGCCTCGGCGATCTCGAGCATTTGCCTGTCGCCGACAATACTGCCGACGTGATCCTGTCGAACTGCGTGATCAACCTCGTCCCTGACAAACCCCAGGTGTTCCGCGAAGCGTTCCGTGCGTTGAAGCCGGGCGGAAGACTGGCGATTTCCGATGTGGTGAACATGAAGCCGCTGACCCCCGACCTCGCCGGGGATCCGGCGCTCCTGTGCGGCTGCGTGGCCGGCGCCGCCCCCGCGCTGGAAGTGGAGGCATGGCTCCAGGCGGCCGGCTTTGCCGATGTGCGCGTGACCGTGAAACCCGAAAGCCGCGATCTCGTCGCAAGCTGGGCACCGGGGCGCGGGATCGAGGACTACGTCGCCTCCGCGATCATCGAGGCGCGCAAGCCGCTGCCGGGCGAAGTCTGCTGTGCCCCGAGCTGCTGCGCATGAAGCCAGCGATGAATCTGTTCGAGCGTTTCCTGACGCTTTGGGTCGCGCTGTGCATCGTCGCCGGCGTCGTTCTGGGCCGAGCGATCCCAGGGCTGTTCCATGCGCTGGGAAACGCGACGGTCGCGCAGGTCAATCTCCCCGTCGCGGTGCTGGTCTGGCTGATGATCGTGCCGATGCTGCTCAAGATCGATCCGGCAGCCCTGCGGGAAGTGGGCCAGCATTGGCGTGGCATCGCGGCCACGGTCGGCGTCAATTGGCTGGTCAAACCCTTCTCGATGGCGTTGCTCGGCTGGCTTTTCATCTCCCATCTGTTCCGGCCTTACCTGCCAGCCGAACAGATCGACAGCTACATCGCCGGGCTGATCCTGCTGGCGGCGGCGCCCTGCACCGCGATGGTGTTCGTCTGGTCCAATCTCGTGGAGGGGGAGCCGCATTTCACCCTGTCGCAGGTGGCGCTCAACGACGCGATCATGGTCGTGGCCTTCGCGCCGATCGTGGCGCTGCTGCTGGGCCTGTCGTCGATCACCGTGCCATGGGACACGCTTTTGCTGTCCGTGCTCCTCTACATCGTCGTGCCGGTCGCCGTGGCGCAGCTTTGGCGGCGGTTGGTCATGACGCGCGGCGGCGCGGCGGCTTTGTCCGGCCTGCTGAGCAAGCTGGGGCCGCTTTCGTTGTCGGCATTGCTCCTGACGCTCGTGCTGCTGTTCGGTCTGCAAGGTGAGCAGATCACCCGTCAGCCACTCGTGATCGTGATGCTGGCGGTGCCGATCCTGATCCAGGTCTACTTCAACGCCGGCCTGGCTTATTGGCTCAACCGCCAACTCGGGGTCGAGTGGTGTGTGGCCGGGCCTTCCGCGCTGATCGGCGCCAGCAACTTCTTCGAGCTTGCGGTCGCGACCGCGATCGTTCTGTTCGGATTCCAGTCCGGCGCTGCGCTCGCGACGGTCGTCGGTGTGCTGGTCGAAGTGCCGGTTATGCTGTCCGTGGTTCACATCGTCCGCCGTTCGCGGCCTTGGTACGAACGGGGATGACGCCGCCGCTGCCCGGCAGCAAGGCTTTCGTGCGCGCGATCGTTCTCGCTCAGGTGCTGACGCAGATCGGCGCCTTCGCCCTGCCTGCTTTGTTGCCTGGTTTTATCGCGCGCTGGAGTTTGTCCGGGACCGAGGCTGGGTGGTTGGTCGGGGTTTTCTTCGCGGCCTATGTCGTCGCCGTACCGGTGCTGCTGGCGCTGACGGACCGACTGCCGGCGCGGCACGTCTATCTGCTGGGTGCGGGCTGCACCGCGATTTCGCACTTCGGGTTCGCGTTGCTGGCGGATGGCTTCTGGTCCGGCCTCATTTTTCGGGCGCTTGCCGGGATCGGCTGGGCTGGGGCTTACATGCCGGGTCTCAAAGCGATCGCCGATCCGCTGGAGGGCACCGCCCAATCGCGGGCTGTTTCATTGCATGCCGCGGGTGTCGGCATATCCGGTGCCGCATCGTTCGTGGTTGCTGGCATCATGGCGTCGGTTGCCGGGCCGACCGCCGCGTTTTTGTTGGGTGGGATCGCGGCGTGCTGTGCCTTTCTGATCGCCGGCTTTGTCATGCCTGCCCGACTGCCGCGCCGAGCGAATGCGCCCGCGCCGGCGGCGCTGCTGGATTTTCGGCCAGTCATCCGGAATCGCGCGGCCATGGCCTGGATTGCCGGCTACACCGCACACACCTGGGAGCTTGCCGTTTTGAGGGCCTTGGGTGTGACATTTCTTGCGATGGCAATCGCGCGCAATGGCGCGCCGCCCGGGCTTCCCGAACCAACGGCCCTTTTCACCGCCGCGGGGCTCGCGGGCGTCGCTGTGTCGGTGACCGGCAATGAACTGGCGCAACGTTTCGGCCGTTTACGGCTGGTCACAGTCGCGATTTCTGCGGCGGCCTTGCTCTCGGTGCTGGCCGGCATGAGCGCGGCGCTATCCGCAACGGTTGCCGCGCTTGTGGTGGTGCTGTGGAACATGACGATCTATCTCGACAGTTCGGCGCTCACGGCCGGCACCGTTCAGGCGGCCGATCCTGCCCGTCGCGGCGCCACCATGGGGTTGCACAGCATGTGCGGTTACGCGGGTGGATTTGTCGGGCCTCTCGTGGTCGGGATTGCGCTCGACAGCTTCGGCCGCGATACCGTCATCGGCTGGAGCATCGGTTTTGGACATGCCGCCGTCGTGACGCTGCTGGCGCTTTGGATGCTCAGGCGGTTGTCGGCGTCGGCATGATGCGCGTCGCCGTGTGATTCCACCTCTGGCGATCACGCTATAGAGCACGATCGGGTCAAGTTGACCCAATCGTGCTCTATAAATCTTTGTTTGATCGCGTGATTCACGCCGCCGTGTGATTCCACCTCTGGCGATCACGCGCTAGAAATTCTCGACCTCCGCGTCAGGCGTCGATTTCACCGTCGCTTCCCGCAGGCGCGCTGCCGCCGCACGTTCCCGCCATCCGAGCCCGTGGGCCGTTACGCGCACCAAGCGGGGCAGGGTGATTGCCTCCAACATGTGCCAGACGCTGGGCATGAGCTTCGCGGTCAGCAATGCCGTGAAGGCCGCGACGGCGATGTCGTTCACATCGCCTTGCAGGCCTGGACGGAAGAAGCGGCACGCCTCTACCGCCGTGGCCAACAACAACGCCCAGCAGAATGCCCAATGGGGCCGAATGCCGCGAGCCCAGGCCAACAGCCCCAAGGGGGCGTACATCACGAGATGAGCCACGATATTCTTTGCCGCGGCGGCTTTTGTTACAATATAAAGATTGAACAGCGGTAACAGGCCGAGGGGATAGAGCGCGGCGATCGCGTCGTCCAAGCTCAGCCAATGTCGGGACACCAGGCCGTTCACGCTTGCCAGCAACACCAGGTAGATCGGTACCGGAAGCAGCGACCATCGCGCCAGTTGCCGGTGCAGTGCCGCGGGGTCGCGGCGAATGATCCAAGGCATGATCCAGATGCCGACCATCATGCCAACGACGCGTACCGCCAACGCTATCAGGGTCGGTGTGCCGCTCAGCAACAGGCAGTTCAGCAGAAATACCGCTGTTTGCCATGCCAAACCGTGCATCATCGCATGACCGAACATCCGGTTGCGGCTGCGCGGCGCCAGGACCATCAGCACCCCGAACGGCACCAGGGCTAGTCCGCTGGCGATCAATACCATCGCCTGGACGATGCGTGGGCGCCCTGCCCCGGGCATCGCGAACAGCAGGCTGGGTACCTGATCCAGCCGCGTCGCCAGATCGTCCCAACTCAACGCGAAGTCGAGCGGCATCAGGATGAAGATGGATATTCCCACCGCATAAACGATCAGTATCGTCCGCAGCGTCTCGCGCGCCCCGCCTGCCCGGCGCCATGCCAGTCGCACCAGGTGAGCATGGCTCAACGCGAACAGCGCGATCCCGATGGTTGCCCCCAGAACCTGCGCCACCATGTAGTTGAGCGTGACCGTGCGCGGCGGGAAATAGAGCTGAGCATATTTCATCCCCAGTACGAACGCCGCACTCAGCAACAGGGCCAGCAGAAAGGTGACAGGACCGGCGCCCTTGCGCGGTGCCATCACCGCGGTCAGGAGGAAGCCGAACGGCACCAGCATGGACAGATTGCCCATCCAGTCCGCGCGCTGATCCGACCCGTTTTCGACCCAGACCGAAGTCCTCGTTACGAAGGTTTGCCACGCCGTATCCGCATCGAGCGGCACGTAGTGCATGCCGGTCGGCCCGACGATCGTGCTGGCATAGGCGATCGTGACCGCGACCAGCAGCAGCCAGGGCAGGAAGCGGATGTTCGGAAATCGTGTCTGACGCCGATCCGGCATGGCGTCAGTTCCCCCGCACCGCCGCCCAGGTATCGTCCAACGCCCGGGTCAGTCGCGCCGCGATCTCATCGATTTCCGCCTCGGTCACGATAAGCGGCGGCGAGAACGCGACCCGGTCGCCGATCAGCCGGGCGATCAGCCCGTGTTCGCGCGCATACCGGTCCACCATCGCGCCAACCTTCCGAGCGGGGTCGAACAGCGCCCGCGTCGCCTTGTCGGCCACCAACTCGATCCCGACGATCATGCCGACGCCGCGCACCTCGCCCACCAGAGGATGATCGATCAGCCGGCCCAGGGTCTGCTGCAAGTACGGTCCGACGCGTTGGACATGCCCGATCATGTCCATCTCGTCGTAGATTTTGAGTGTTTCCATCGCGACCGCCGTGGTCACGGGGTGCCCGGCATAGGTGAATCCGTGCGCGAAATTCCCGAGCTTGCGGCTTTCGTCCAGCATTGCCTCGAACACGCGCTGATTGATCAGGGTGGCCGAGATCGGCTGCATCCCCGCCGACAGGGCCTTGGCGCAGGAAATCATGTCGGGTTTCAGATCGTAGGTCTGCGACCCCCACATGTTCCCCGTCCGCCCGAACCCGCAGATGACCTCATCGGCGATGAACAGCAGATCGTATTTTCGGATGACCGCCTGCATCTTTTCCCAGTAAGTCCGCGGCGGCGGCAGCCCGCCCCCCGCGCCCATCACCGGCTCGCCGATGAACGCGCCGACCGTGTCCGGGCCCTCCCGCAGAATCAGGTCCTCGAACGCGGCTGCCAGTCTTGTCGCGTACTGTTCCTCACTCTCCCCGTCCTGGTGGTCGCGGTAGTAGTGGGGATATTCGGTATGGAAGAACCCGGGATACGGCAGCCCGAAATCGGCATGCATGTCGGCTTTCCCCGACGCGCTGATCGAGGTCCCGGTGCTCCCATGGTACCCCATCTTCCGCCCGATGATCTTCCGCTTTCCCGGCTTCCCGATCGCCGCGTGATAGTACCAGACCAGCTTGATCGCGGTGTCGTTCGCTTCCGATCCCGAGCATTGAAACAGCACCTTGCTCATCGGTACCGGCGCGATGGACAGGAGTTTTTCGGCCAGATCGACCCCGTTCTCGTTCGTCGTGCCGCGGTACAGATGGTAGTAGCCCAGCTTCCGCATCTGCTCGTAAGCGACCCGAGCCAGTCGTTCCGAGGCATATCCAAGCGAGGCGCACCAAAGCCCGGCTGCTGCGTCGAGATACTCCTTCCCGCTGTCGTCGGTGACGAAGCATCCGCGCCCCGCGCCGATCACCAGCGGCCCTTCGGCCAGATGCGTGACGAGGTTGGTCTGCGGATGCACGATCGAGGCGATATCGCGTGCCTGGACCGAATTGGGGGCGAGGTATGTCATCGGCATTCTCCCGGTTTGGCTCGGCAGCTTAAACCTCGTTGACAGGGTTAGGCAGGGGGATAGGCTCCGCCGCATGGAAGAAATGCACAAGGTCAACCTGCATCTGGTTTCCGATGCCACGGGCGAAACCCTGAACGCTCTCGCGCGCGCGACGATCGTGCAGTTCAAGCACGCCGACGTCGTGCATCACCGCTGGAACATGATCCGCACCCGCTTCCAGCTCCATCGCGTGATCGAGGGGATCGAGGCCGAACCCGGCCCGGTTCTGTCCACCATCGTCGACCAGGGTCTGCGCGCCGAGCTGGAGAAAATCTGCCAACAGCGGAATCTGCCGATCGTGAACGTCCTCGATCCCGTGCTGACCATGCTCCAGGAGTATATCGGCGAACAGGCGATTGCCCGCCCCGGCCAGCAATACGTCATGAACAACGACTATTTCCGCCGCATCGATGCCATGCACTACGTGCTCGCCCACGACGACGGGCAGGCCCACACCAACCTCGCCGAGGCCGACGTGATCCTCGTCGGCGTTTCGCGCAGTTCCAAAACGCCGACCTGCTTTTATCTCGCCAACCGCGGGATCAAGGCGGCCAACGTTCCCCTGGTTCCCGGCGCGCCCGACGTTCCCGGCCTCGCCAACCCGCGCTGCCCGGTGATTGGCCTGACGCTCGACGACAGCGCGCTCATCGAAATCCGCCGCCACCGCCTGAAACTGATCGGTGCCACCGGCGCGGCCGGGTTCGCCCGCCAGGGTGGGACCGAATACGTGGACGAGGACGCGGTGAAGAAGGAACTCCTCTGGGCACGCCGTCTTTGCACCAGCAACGGCTGGCCGGTCATCGACGTCACCCGCCGGTCCATCGAGGAGACCGCCGCGACCGTCCTCCAACTGATGGAAGCATGGCACCGCCGGCGTGAAAAAACCGCCGCACCCCTGTGATTTTAGAAAAGATTCGCTTGCGCGGCGCGGAATAACCGCGTCACACTCCTGCTGTCTTCAACCAACTGAAAGGAGGTGATCCAGTGTCTCATTGTTCCTTGGCGTCCCATGTTGTGGCTCGGATCGCCGGCGCGAACGCGACGGCGTAGATTACCCCGGTCCGATATCGGACAGTCATAAACAATGCTCGGGTCTCGGGGGTCACCTCGGGACCCGAATTGTATTCAGGGGGATAGTATGACCCGCTGCAAATGGGCCGAAGGCGCTGACGCCGCCATGCAGGCCTATCACGACACCGAATGGGGCATTCCCGAGCACGACGATACCAAACTATTCGAAATGCTGACGCTGGAGGGCGCGCAAGCCGGCTTGTCCTGGCGAACGGTGCTGATGCGTCGCGATGCCTACCGGGAGGCCTACCACGGCTTCGACATCGAACGTGTTGCCGCCATGACCGACGCCGCGCTTGAATTGCTCCTGACCAGTTCGGGCCTGATCCGCAACCGGCTGAAGATCTATTCCGTGCGCGACAATGCCCGGGCGGCGCTGGCCCTTGGCGGCTTGAACGATTTCCTGTGGGGCCTTGTGCCCGGTGCCCCCATCGTGAACCGCTGGACGGCTTCGTCCCAGGTGCCGGCGACGACCCCTGCTTCGGACGCCATGAGCAAGACGTTACGCAAACGCGGATTTCGGTTTGTGGGCTCGACGATCTGTTACGCGTTCATGCAGGCGACGGGGATGGTGGACGACCATTTGACGACGTGTTTCCGGTGTCGTTCGTAAACGGCTGGGACTGTCCCCAACGGTGGGACCGATCGGATCTAAAACGTCAGGGTCGGACAGGCCGGGCGATAACTTGGGCCGGGGCCACCGCGTGCCTATTGAGAAACGAATCCAGCGCAGATGGCGGGTTGCCCAGCCCCCTGCCCCGTGCCGCGATCGGTAGCGCTGTTTCGCACAGAGAACACGGAGAAAGATGAAGCCACAGAGGCCGCCGAAACCGGCACAGACCTCGCATCGGTCGAGGTTAACAATGCCCGATGAGTGGAACCCGTCAAGAAAAGACCTCCATTGCCCATCCTCCTCGGCAGGCTGGGATACAGGCCCCTCCCGCAATGACGACCGTCGCTCGGGCGGGCGGTTGAGCCAGTTGCGCCGTCTGTTGACCAACGAGGTCGAATCCCAGCACGGCCGCATCCTGGTCAGGTTGTTTCAGGACCTCAACGCCATGCACCGGCCTGCCACCCCTCGTCATCCCGGCGCATGCCGGGACCCACGACTGGCGGCGCCTCGGACCTCGATCGTCATGCGAGAAACACGGTCTGTCGCTCACACCGAACGCCATCGGAGCCTTCCGTTTCGCCGACTGTTCGCCCGCCCAGCCGCACCCCCATTGCCCATACCCCCCGCCACGCTAGGATAGAACCTCCTCTCGCAACGGTCCCGCATGTCCGACGTCCTGCCCCCCATCGGTTTCTGGAGCTATGCCCGCGATGACGACCGCCGCTCCGGCGGCCGCCTGAGCCAATTGCGCCGCCTGTTGACCAACGAGATCGAATCCCAGCACGGCCGCATCAAGGTCACGCTGTTTCAGGACCTCAACGCCATCGACTACGGCGAGCTATGGCAATCCAAGATCGAGGAAGCATTGGCCCAATGCTCCTTCCTGATCCCCATCCTCACCCCCGGCTTCTTTCAAAGCGAATGGTGCTGCCGCGAAGTTCTTTTCTTTCTCGAACGCGAGAAGCAGCTTGGCCGAGGCAGCCTGATATTCCCGATCTCCTGGGTGAAAACCGACCCCGAGGACGCCGCGCACGCCTGGTCGCGGGATGTCTGGGACCATATGCTCAAGGTCCAGACGGTGTGCCTGACCCCCTGGCGACATTACCCGCTCGACAGCACGCTGGACGTTCTGTCGCGGCTGTCCGATCTCGCGGGGACGATCAAGGCGGCGTTGCGCCGGCCCGTACGGTCGCTGCCGCCGGCCCCCATCGTCCCGCCGCCACCTCCCCCGCCCCCTCAGGAGCCGCCGCGTCCGGTATCTGCACCTGCGCGGCCTCGGCCCATCGTCGCCCCACCTCCCCCGCCACCGCCACCGCCGAAACCCGCCTGGGCCTCGGCGATCGGCACCGACCAGTTCGGCGACTGGGCCGACATCGCCGTGCCCGCCGCGAACGGGAAAATCGTCACCCAGCGGCTGCGGGCGATCCCCTCGGGCAAGTTCCGCATGGGCTCGCCGGACACCGAGGAAGGCCGGTTCGGCGACGAAGGTCCGGTGCACGAGGTCGCTATAAGTCAGGGCTTCTGGCTGTTCGACACCCCCTGCACCCAGGAACTCTGGCAAGGCGTCATGGGCAAGAACCCGAGTATGTTCAAAGGCCCGAAGCGCCCGGTCGAAAAGGTGAATATCGCCGACATCGCCGAATTTCTGACCGCGCTCGACGGCCTTATGCCGGGACTCGGCTTGACGCTGCCGTCGGAGGCGCAATGGGAATATGCCTGTCGCGCCGGCACGTCCGGTCCCAACTACGCCAAGCCCGGCCAGTCCCTGGGCGACATCGCCTGGTACACCGAAAACAGCGGCGGAACGACCCACGATGTGAAGGGCAAGGCCCCGAACGACTGGGGCCTCTACGACATGCTCGGCAATGTCTGGGAATGGTGCGCCGACGGCTGGGTCGACAATTACAAGGGCGCCCCGACCGACGGCTCCGCCCGCCCAGCGGACGGCCCGGCAGACCGGGCGTTCCGCGGCGGGTCCTGGTTCGTCGGCGCGCGGAGCGTGCGAGCGGCGTGCCGCGACGACGGCGATCCGTCCTACCCGAACGACTACCTCGGCTTTCGCAGCCTCGGCTTTCGCTGCGCCCGAGTTCGGAACAGCGACTAGCGGAGCGCAGGCTCGGCGGGGGCGCAGGCGGACCCGACCTGGCGCAGCGAAGCGCGGAGCGCCGCAAGCGGGAGGGCCGCCAGCGCCCCCGCCGAGCCGGAGCGGAGCGGGTTACCGCGGCAGTACCCGCCCCCCGTCATCCCGGCGCATGCCGGGACCCACGCCTTTGTTCCCGCAAGGAAAAGCGTGAATGGCGGCATGCGTCGCCGACATTGCGTCGGGGACCATCGCGCCAAGGCCTCGCGGGTGAAAACCAGCCTCCGGCCCCTCCACGCCGGCCTCTTCGTGTTTTCGTGCCTTTCAGTTGAATTCAACAGTCTGTTCCCAGGCCGGAACGCCCTGCTGGCGACCAGCCCGCACCCATGCCAAACTCCCTCGTCATGACCCCATAGAAAACAGGACCCCCCAGATGCGCAACACCGAAGAAATCTGGCAGAAAATCGACGCCCATCAGGACGAGTTCATCGCTTTGTCCGACCGCGTCTGGGAAATCCCCGAACTCTGCTACGGCGAGTTCCAATCCTGCGCAGAGCACACCGCGATGCTCGAAGCCCAGGGTTTCCGGGTGACCAAGAATGTCGCCGGCATCCCCACCGCGGTTGTGGGCGAGGCCGGCGAAGATGGCCCGGTCATCGCCATCCTCGGCGAATACGACGCGCTGCCCGGGCTGTCGCAGGAAGCCGGCGTCGCCGAACAGCGCCCCCTCCCCGGCAACGGTTACGGCCATGGTTGCGGGCACAACCTGCTCGGTTCCGCTTCTCTGCTCGCGGCGACGGCGGTCAAGGAATACATGGCCGAACATGGCATCAAAGGCCGGGTTCGCTACTACGGCTGCCCGGCCGAGGAGGGCGGGGCCGCCAAAGGCTTCATGGTCCGTGCCGGCGCCTTCGCCGATGTGGACATCGCGATATCCTGGCACCCTTCCTCGTTTTCCGGCGTATGGGAACCCGCGTCGCTCGCGAACACCCGCATCGATTTTTCCTTCACCGGCCGCGCCTCGCACGCTGCCGCTTCCCCGCATCTCGGCCGCAGCGCGCTCGACGCGTTGGAACTCATGAGTGTCGGCGTCAACTACATGCGCGAGCACATGCCGTCCGACGCGCGCGTTCATTCCGCGATTCTGGATGCTGGCGGCATCGCGCCCAACGTGGTGCAGGCCTTCGCCAAGGTGCGCTATCTGATACGGGCACGCAATCTCCCCGAACTGAACCAGCTGATCGGGCGGGTGAAGAAAATCGCGGAGGGCGCCGCGCTGATGACCGAAACGACCGTGCAGATGCAGACGATCAGCGCGGTATCGAACCTGCTGGGCAACACCCCGCTGGAGAAAGCGCTGCACGACAATCTGTCCCGGCTCGGCGCTCCGCCTTACGACGATCTCGATCGCGCCCGCGCCGCCGAATTTCAGGCGACATTGTCCGAGGAAGATATCGAAAGCTCGTACCGCCGGGCCGGCATGCCGTACAAGCCGGGTGTTCCGTTGTGCAACGAAATCGTTCCGCTGGATGCCAAGACCGCGCCGATGATGGGGTCCACCGACGTTGGCGACGTCAGCTGGGCGGTGCCGACCGTGCAGGCGCGCGGATCGGTTTATGCGATCGGCACGCCGGGCCATTCCTGGCAGCTCACCGCGCAGGGCAAGCTGCCGGCCGCGCATAAGGGCATGGTGCATGTGGCGAAGGTCATGGCCGGCACCGCGCTGGATGCTTTGCAGGACGAAACCCTGATTGCGCGAGCCAAGGCGGACCATCAGGCGCGGGTCGCGAGAACACCGTATGTGTGCCCGATCCCTGACGACGTGGAACCGCCGATCCAGATGTCGGCCTGATATTTCCGGCCGATACCGCCGTGCAGCCTCGGGAAACCGGCCCCGAGGTTCTGCCGGCGGAAACGGCTGGGCTTCAATTCCGCGGAAGATGGCGCGTCAGGCCCGCCGCAGCACGAAAAGGCCCTGCTCGCCGAACAGGTTCGCCAGCCGTCGGAACCGCCGCCAAGGTCCTCGTTGCCCGGCGTCGTCGACTGCCAGCCAAGTCTCCACGACGTAGCCCTCGGTCTCGCACAGATCGAAGAAATCCCGGATCGTGCAGGGATGGATATTCGGCGTTTCATGCCAAGGCCGGGACCACGTCGCGGTCATTGGCATCCGGCCGGTCCACAGCAACTGCCAGCGCACCAGCCAGTGCCCGAAATTCGGGAAGCTCACCACTGCCCTTGTGCCGATGCGGAGCATCTGGCGCAGCACCGCCCGCGGCTGCTCCACGGCCTGCAACGTCCGCGACAGCACCACATAGTCGAACGCCGCGTCCGGATAGTGCGCCAGATCGAGATCGGCATCCCCATGCATCACCGGCAATCCATGCGCGACCGCATGCGTCACTTCTGCCATGTCGATCTCGATGCCCCGGGCATCGCAGCCTTTCTCGGTGAACAGTTTGTCGATCAGTGCGCCATCGCCGCAGCCGATATCCAAGACGCGCGATCCCGGGGCGATCGTGCGCGCGATCAGTTCCAGGTCCAGCCGCATGTTTTTGGCGACGAAGCGCACCGGATCGTGCGTGCTCACGCTGTCAGCCCCGCATGCATCGCGCAGCCGCGCAGGAACCCGGCCAGTGTCCGATGGAAATCCGGCTCGTCCAGCAAGAACGCGTCATGTCCTTTGTCGGTCGGGAATTCCACGAACGACACGTTCGCCCCGGCACGGTTCAGCGCCCGAGCGATGGAACGGCTTTCGGCCGTTGGATAGAGCCAGTCGGAGGAAAACGAGGCCAGCAGGAACCGCGTCTTCGATCCCCGGAACGCGTTCGCCAGATCCCCACCGTAATCCGCCGCCAGATCGAAATAATCGCAGGCTCGGGTAATCGTCAGGTAAGCATTGGCGTCGAAACGTTGAACGAAGATGCTGCCCTGGTGTCGCAGGTAGCTTTCGACCTCGAACATTTCGCCGAACAGGGCCAGCACTTCGGCGCTGTCCTTTCGGGCGCCCTGTAGCCGCCGGCCGAACTTCCGGGTCAGCGCCTCTTCCGACAGGTACGTGATGTGGGCGCACATCCGAGCCACCGCGAGGCCGCGCGCCGGAATGCTGCCGTCCCGCCAGTACTGGCCGTTATGCCAGTTCGGGTCGGCGAAGATCGCCTGCCGCCCGACTTCGTTGAAGGCGATATTCTGGGCTGAGTGATACGCCGCCGTCGCGATTGGCAAAGCGGCGAATACCGCATCGGGATAGGTTGCCGCCCATTGCAGCACCTGCATCCCGCCCATGGACCCGCCGATCGCGGCGAACAGCCGTTTGATCCCCAAATGGTCGATCAGCTGCTTTTGCGCCCGCACCATGTCGCGGATCGTCACTGGCGGAAAATCCGTGCCCCACCGCTCACCCGACCCATCTTCCTTGATGCTCCGGGCGCCGGTGCTGCCCATGCAGCCGCCGAGAACGTTGACCCCGATGACGAAGAAGCGGTTCGTATCCACTGGCCGCCCGGGCCCCACGACCTGGTCCCACCAGCCGGGTTTCCCGGTGACCGGGCTTTCCTCGGCGACGTACTGATCACCGGTCAAAGCATGGCAGACCAGCACTGCGTTCGACCGCTCGCTGTTCAGCGTCCCATAGGTCCTGAACGCCACGGTATGGCTCGGGAGCGTCACCCCGCAATCCAGCACGATACCATCGTCGAACGTGACGCTGGTATGGGCGATATCGGTGAGCGCTGGGGTCTGATCCATGGCGGCCTTTGCATAGGACGCGGACCGGCGGCTCGCAACCTCGTTCCGCTGAAAGGGTTTGCAGGGCGGTGGGCATCCGGTATGGGAACATCCTTTCAAACACGCGGACCGATGCCAAATTCAGCCCCCGATATCGAGGCTTCCGCCGCCGAGGATGACTGGCGGACGCAAGCCGTACCCGACCTGTCCAAGCTCCGTGCCGAGCTGGACCGAATCGACAACACGATCCACGATCTGCTGATCGAACGGGCGGGAATCGTCGAGAAGGTCGCGCAAGCCGGCAAACCCGCCGCCTTCCGTCCCGGGCGGGAGGCCGACATCGTTCGTCGCCTTGTCGCGCGTCATACGGGCCACCTGCCACCCCGCACCCTGTTCCGCATGTGGCGGGAATTGCTGGCCGGCACCACTGGCATGCAGGCCAAGGTCACCGTCGCGGTATGCGATGCCGGCAATGCCGGTTTGACTTCCCTGGCGCGCGAGCATTTCGGCACCGGGACCGCGCTTCGCGCGCATACCAGCCCGGCGCAGGCGCTCAACGATGTGTCGTCCGGTGCCGCCACGGTCGCCGTCCTGCCTTTGCCGACAGATGCCGACAACACCCGCGACGATTGGTGGGCGACCCTCGCGAATCGCGTCCCCCGGCTGTTCGTGATCGCGCGCCTGCCGTTCTGGACCGAAGGACAGCCCAGCACGCAGGCCCTGGTCGTCGCCACCGCAGCCCCCGACGCCAGCGCCGCCGACCGATCCTATCTGGTGGTGGAGCTGGATAACGACGTCAGCCGCGACCGTCTGTCGCACGGCCTGACCGCGTCGGGCCTGCATCCCAGCGCGATCCTGCTGCGGCGCGACGCCGGGACCGCTTCGGCATTGATCGAGGTCGCGGGCTTTCTTGCCGACAACGACCCTCGCCTCCTCGCCCTTCGCGCCGTCGTCCGTCACCCCGCCGTGCTCGGCGCCTATGCCGAACCGATCCAACGGGAGCCGTCATGACAACCGGCCCATCCCCTCGCCCCGAAATCCTGCGGATCCACCCTTATGTCGCGGGTGAATCCTCGGTCGCTGGCGTGAATCGTACGATCAAACTGTCGTCCAACGAAGGCGCCTTCGGCATTCCGCCCGCCGCCCGCAAGGCAATCGAGGACGCGGTTGGCGAAACCTACCGTTATCCGGACGGCGGCGCCGAAGCATTGCACGCCGCCCTTGGCAAACGCTGGGGACTCGACCCCGCGCGCATCGTCTGCGGTGCCGGATCGGACGACCTGCTGTATCAGCTCTGCCTGTCTTACGGCGGCGCGGGCCGCGACATCGTGATGTCGGCGCATGGTTTCACCATCTATGAAATCGCCGGCACCTACGCCGGCAGCCGGGTCATCAAGGTCCCCGAACGCAACCTTTGCACCGACCTCGATGCGATGCTGGCCGCGGTGACGGATGCGACTCGGCTGGTGTTCATCGCCAACCCGAACAACCCCACCGGCTCGATGCTCTCCGCTGCTGAAGTGGCGCGCTTCCGCCAGCGGTTGCCGGAGCATGTGCTGTTGGTGATCGACGCGGCCTACGCCGAATATGTCGACCGGGACGATTACGATGCCGGCGCTTCGCTGGTCGACACGTCGGGCAACACCGTTATGACCCGGACGTTCTCCAAGATGTTCGGCCTCGCCGGGCTGCGGGTCGGCTGGTGCTACGCGCCGCCGGCCGTCGCCAGCGTGCTGAACCGGGTGCGCGGCACTTTCAACGTCTCCGTCCTTGGGCAGGCCGCGGCCATTGCGTCCCTGTCCGACCCGCATTGGGTGGACCAGTGCAAGGCGCACAACACAAAATATCGCCAGATCATGACCGACAGCCTGCGCGCTGCCGGCATCAAGGTCTGGCCAAGCGTGGGCAATTTCGTGCTGGCGGATTTCGAAAGCGTGGACCGAGCCAATGCCGCCGACGCCTTCCTGCGTACCCGGGGCATTATCGTGCGAAAGGTCGGCCCATACGGATTGCCGCACTGCTTGCGCATCACCATCGGCACCGCCGAGGAAACCAACATGTTGATCGACGGTTTGATGGCGTTCGCCCATGGCTGACCCGCTCTTTAAGCGCCTGACGTTCCTTGGCATCGGCCTGATCGGTTCGTCGGTCGCCCGCATTGCCCGCGAGCGTAAGGACATCGCCGGCGAAATCGTGGTCAATGCCCGCACCCAGGCAACCCTCGACCGGGTGATGGAACTTGGCTTCGCCGATCGGGTTGAACTTGACCCCGCCGAGGCGGTCAAGGGCGCCGACTGCGTGATGCTTTGCGCCCCGGTTGGGGCCTTCGCCAGCCTTGCCGAACGGATTGCCCCGTTCCTCGCGCCTGGTGCGGTGCTGACCGACGTCGGGTCCACCAAGCAATCCGTCATTCGCGACATTGGCCCGCTGGTGCCCGCCGGTGTGCATTTCGTGCCTGCCCATCCCGTCGCCGGGACCGAGTATTCCGGCCCCGATGCGGGGTTCACGACCTTGTTCCAGGGCCGCTGGACCTTGCTCACCCCGCCCGCCGGCACCGACGAAGCGGCGGTTGAAAAAATCGCCGAACTGTGGCGGCGGTGCGGGTCGATGGTGGAAAGGATGGAGGCTGGGCATCATGACCGCGTCCTCGCCATCGTTTCCCACCTCCCGCATCTCATTGCATTCACCATTTGCGGCACGGCCGACGATCTGGGCAACGAGAGCCGGCAGGAGGTGGTGAATTTCGCCGCCTCCGGCTTTCGGGATTTCACCCGCATCGCGGCGTCCGACCCTGTCATGTGGCGCGATATTTTCCTGAACAACCGGGAAGCGGTGTTGGAGATGTTGCAACGCTTCATGGAGGACGCCCAGGCCATGGCCCGAGCGATCCGCTGGGGCGACGCGCCGTATATCGAGGATAAGGTGGAGCGCGGCCGGAAGATCCGCCGGAGTTTGATCGAGACGAAGCAGGCGTAAACGGCACGGTGTCCCTCGATCGCCAAGGATTTTTGGGGGTCGGCGAGAAGGGCCTAACGCAGATAAGAAAGGCGATGGCGCTAAGCACGCGGATATCGGCTGTGCGTTCCCTGCTTTCGACAGGTGGCGGCTCATTTTCATGAAAGAGATTGACGCGCGAGGAAAATAAGGATGCTGAATTCGAATAATGCCAAGCGTTCTCCAGGCGTCTGATTGCGCTGCATGTTCGGAATCGGCCTATCCTCCCAATCCGTCACCGACTGCTTCGCGCCCAGAACAGACGGCGCGCGATGGGAGTTTCTGACTCGGGAGCGTACATGCGGACGGCCCCGCGCGATGGCAGGGTTATGGTCGTGGGCGTGGTGGGCCTGGGTGTCAGCTCGGGGCGATTGCCGGCATGGGGGCCGGCGGCGGCTCGCCGATGAGGAGGCCGAGCGCCTGGCGCACGGCGGGTGCTCGCAGGTCCCGCCAGTCCCAGTGCCAGGTTTCCGGGCGGCGGTCGCGCTGTTGCTCGAAGGATTTTTCCCGGCGGGCGCGCAC
>CAIRCM010000201.1 GCA_903877125.1 uncultured Acetobacteraceae bacterium
GCCCATGGCGAGGTTTGTCGCAGGGCTTCGATCCAACCAGTTACCCAGTTAAACCGCCTGCCAGCTACCGGGCCAACCGACCATTGCCCGGGTGGGACTTTCACCCACGAGGTGATCGCGTCCTTCGGGACGCACCAGAGTGCGCGGAGCGATGCCGCTGTTGCACCGGCGGGGGAGGTTAATACGGGGTTAACGGGCGGCGAGTTTTTTTGTGGGTTAGTGGGTGATTCAACGCTGAGATCGCTGAGATTCTGAGATTGCTGAGAAGGAAGGCGTCGTGTTCTCAGCGATCTCAGAATCTCAGCGATCTCAGTGTTGAAAGCGGTGGTGGGAGCGGTGTTGTCGATGGCGGTAGCCGCTGAATTGCACTGGTTAAGGCTTATGCAAGAGATTTTTCCCCTTGAAAACAAAAGCCTTTTCCTTTGCATAAGTTACCGCCATAATCAGCGGCATGAAATACGGCTATGCAAGGGTATCCACGGACGGCCAGAGCGTTGACGCCCAAGTGCGCCAACTGACTAAGGCCGGATGCAAAAAGGTGTTCCGCGAGGTGGCGAGTGGGGCAAAGACCGACCGCACCCAGCTTCGCCGCGCCCTCGACCAGCTCGAAGCCGACGACGTGCTCATGGTGACGCGGCTCGACCGCCTGGCGCGTTCGACCCGTGACCTGTTGAACACCCTCGCCACCATCGCCGAGCGGAAGGCGGGCTTCCGCTCCCTCGGCGACGCATGGGCGGACACGACCACGGCGCACGGGCGGTTGATGTTGACCGTCCTCGGCGGGTTGGCGGAGTTCGAACGGGAGTTGATCCGCGCCCGCACGGGCGAAGGTCGCGCCCGCGCCAAAGCCCGCGGGAAGAGTCTCGGCCGACCATTCAAACTCACGCCACACCAGAGGCAGGAAGCACTTGCGCGACGCGACGGCGGGGAGTTGTTGAGCGAGATCGCGCGGAGCTACAATGTCAGCAGCAGCACGATTTCGAGGTTATCGGCGTGACGGGGTGTTTGACAATGTATCAGCTCCTTAAAGACTTTGCTGCGCCAATTGGCACGATAACAGCGGCGATTGTGGCGGTGTCTGTCACGGCATATTTTGCACGGCATCAAAAGAAGATAGCCAAGGCGCAGGCTCGCGTTGCCAGAGAGAAGTTACGTCATGACCTGTATGATCGACGGTTCGCCATATAGATGGCATATCACGATTTGCTTGTAGAAATCTCGGCAAAGGATGACGTCGAAGCTGAACTACGAAAGGCGAACGCCGCTCGGGCGCATAGCCCATTCCTGCTCAATGCACCACTTGGCATCTATTTAGAAGAGCTACACAAAGAAGCATTCCGTATCAATGAAATCGCAAAGATCGTCCGAGATAGGAGCCTCCCACATGACCTTGCGGCAGCCAACCAACTCGCCCACGATAGAATCGCATTCGTCAATAGGATTGGTGAACTGATAACGAAGTTTGAACCGTTCCTTCGGTTAAGCGATTTTTCCCAGCCGTCAAACTGATTGTCCGTCTGATGCGACGAACTTGGTGAAACGCCTTCACGGATGCACCGGTGTCACCGAGATAACTTGTGCCGTCCATACGCTCGAGTCGCTGGGTGCATTGGGATCGTTCTCATGGCCGGTCTTTAACGAAACAACGCACCTGTATTTGACGTATTGCTCCGTTCCAAACGCGTTTTTTAATTGGACATCCTCACCGTAAATATTAATTTATGCACGTTGTACATTGATGCTCCAGCTATAATTCGCAATCCAATCGCTTCGACCGCCATATCGAGAGTTGTCAATCACATTGTCTTTGCATAGGATGCGAGCCACTATAGAGCTTTCTTTTCCCCATCTGAACGTTTCCAGTGACACGCCCATTTTAACAGCCGCCGCTTGATCCTCCTCCAGCTTCTTTCTGTCAGCCTCTGACGCCGTCGCGATTGCGGTTGCCTGCTGCTGTGCGTTTGTTAGTTTATCATCTTTCGATACTATAAAGATACCTCCGACGATCACAGTCAGTATCAGGAGAGCAAGTTTCCAGCCTGACAACGTCTCACTAGTTGGATTGGGGGTGCCACAATGGGGACAGGACTTGGCACTTGTGCCGACCATCGTCTTGCATTCGCGGCAGGGTTTCAATGCCATTGCGTCGGTGCCAGTGTGCCTAGCTGAGAAGCCGTCAGTGCCGGTTGTAGAATCTGGACGGAAAAAGGCAAGCCCCTTAGGCTGATTCAATCTCCTTGGTCAAATAACTGCGAGAGCGCCCCCGGCCGCGCCTCTCGCATGGCGCACCGCCCCCCAACCTTCCGGTGACGCCAGTTAACATATAGCCCCTTCTGCGGCTGAAATCGCGGTTAATCGTCGCGCGGCCATAGCATTGCACCATGCAGCACACGGGGGATCGCAATCCGAACCGGATCAGAGGGTATTGGCGTGGACTCGATGCTATAGACGACGAGATACGGAAATCTCGGGATACCCAACTCGCGGGTGTCGGGCGAGCGGCCAGGCTTCCCCAGATGGGGGAAATTCTGAAGCCTTTCGATGGCATCGAGGATGGTTCGGCCGACCCGCGCCGCCGCTGCTGGATTTTTATCGCGGAGCCATTCGACAATACCCAGAAAATCGGCACTTGCTGGTTCAGTCCATCGGATCACGGCTATGACTGAGGCAGGACGAGCCGGTCGAAAGCAGCAACCACGGTAGCATGATCGAGGGTGCGCCCTTCACGCAGAGCTTGCTTGCCTTCCTCAACCGCGACCAGAAATTGCTTTTCGGTGGCGACGAACGCGCTCAACGCTTCGTTGATGAGGTTCGATTTCGAACGACCGGTGGCCGTCGCGATGCGGCTTAATTCCGCATCGAGATTGGCATCGACCCGCGCGGCCAGTGTGACAGATTTTGGCATGTTGTCCTCTGTAGTGTTGAACAATGTTTGCGCTGTACTACAAAATCGCACCGAAAGCAAATGGCCCAGACCCAACAGTCGTGTCACCAGCCGCCATATCGGGAAGAACCTTCGTAGGGCGGTCTTTTTTGGGTCGGGAGTGCCTTCGAGACAATTTTTTTTTGACGTTTCAGCCGCGAGAATGCATCGAGTTCGAGACTCAAACACTCGGAAATCTGTCAAAAAATCAGTTTGGCGGCTGGTGGCACGACTGTTGGGTTTACCCCAAGGCGCGCGGCAAGAGTCTTGGCCGACCGTTCAAGCTGACGGTGCACCAGAGGCAGGAAGCCCGAGCGCGGCGCGAGGGTGGCGCGTTGCTCAGCGAGATCGCGCGGCGCTACCACATCAGAAGCAGCACGATTTCAAGGCTGGTCGTGCGAAACCAGCGGCCCCCGTTATTGACACGTTTGCCTTCCACCCGCGTCATGCCGGCGAATGCCACGACTTTCCCTGCACGGCGCTTGAAAAGTCGTGGATACCGGCATTCGCCGGCATGACGATATGGTTAGGCCGCGAGTCAACGTTACGGGCTGTTGGTATGATTGACAGGACAAAACACCGATACCGCGTTACCACGCTGCATGGTGTGAGATGGACAATCGGATTTCCAGCGACCCAATTTTGAGCCGCTTCCGGGCAGCGCTGGCGGAAACCCATGGTGACCGCCTGGAGCGTGCCGTGTCGTTCGGCTCACGCGCGCGCGGCGATTTCCGGCCCGATTCCGATTACGATATTGCTGTGTTCATCCGTGAGCCCGATCGCTGGTTCGATGAAGTGGTCCGTTTGGCTGGACTTGGCACAGGCATTCCAATGGATACGGGCGCGGTTATCTCGGCCAAACCGTTTCGAGCCGGTGCTTACAATGAGCCTTTGCCGCCGATGCGGGAGATTCAGCGCGAAGGTCTCGATTTATGAACGACGCCGAACGTCATATCGTAAAAGCGCGCGATAGCCTTGCGTTCGCACGCTATGCGCTGGCAGGCGCATATACCGAAGAGGCGCGCGCAGCGAATTTGCACAACTGGCCCGCGACGAACCGCGTATCGGCCGGGAACAGGTATCGCTTCTCGGTTGGAGCTATGACTTAAAGAATGCCGCCGATTACGAGCAAGAGGCAACGGTTTCCTCGACGGACGCCGCGCGGGCGACCGCTACCGCCCCCTCCTCCAACCGCCGCACCCGTTCACGGTGCAAATTGTAAAGCCCCGCCGCGGCGACGATCGCCGCCCCGGCCAGCGTGGACCAGGAGGGGACTTCCCGGAACAGTACGAAGCCGGCGGCACCGCCCCATATCAGCATGGTGTATTCGTACGGCGCGAGGGCCGACACCGGCGCCAGACCATAGGCCATGGTGAACACGCAATGTGCCAGCCCGCTGGATACGCCCAGAAAAACCAGCGCGGCCCAAAGGGCGAACCCACCGACCGGACCGACGGGCAGAATGAACATCAGCAGCACGCCGGTGATCACGTGCGATGTCATCATCCAGAACGCCTGGCATTCCGGCGTTTCCGTCCGCGAGAGCTGTCGCGCCAGAATGCGGGTGCTCGCCATCGCCACGATCCCCGCCATCAGCAGCGGCAAGGCCTGGTTCCACATCTCGCCGCCGGGACGCAGCATCACCAGCACGCCGCAAAATCCCAGCAGGGTCGAAAGCATCCGCCGCCAGCGAATCGCCTCCCCCAGCATCGGAATCGCCAGCAGCGTCATGATCAGCGGTGCGGTGAAGCCCAGCGCGTAGGTATCGGCCAGCAGCATATGCCGCCAGGAGAGATACCAACTCACCGTCGAGAACGACGCCAGCGCCGCGCGCAGGAACACCATCTTCCATCGCACCGGCACGATCCGCCGCCAGCCGCCGGCCTGGCGACGCGATGCGGTCACGGCGAACACCGCCGCGGCGCCGAACAGCCCGCGCCAGAGGATTGCCCAGGCCACCCCGGCGCTCAGCACCACCGATTTCGCGGCCGCATCCCCGATCGACAGCATCATATAGGCAAGCGCCGCCAGCCCGATCCCGCGCACCGTGTCGGTGGCGTTGTCGCTCAGCGTGCGGGGGATGATGACGAGGCGGGGCATCGATCTCCCTTGCGGCGAATTTCCCACGAGGGCAATGACCGGCCATCGCACCGGCGATTTTCCGGCGCGTCGCGTGGCCTGTCACGGGAATCGGAGGTTTCTCTTGCCCCGTCGCGTGAATGTGTAACGATGATGACAAGACATCTGGGGGCTGCTGCATGCAACTGGAAACCGAAGAAGTGGCGTCGGGCGTGACGAAAGCCAAGCTGACCGGCCGGCTCGACATCGATGGGGCGCATAGGATCGACCTTCATTTCAACGTGCTGGCCGGCTCGCGCCGAGCGCTGATCGTGGATATGGCGGGGGTGACGTTCGTGGCGTCCATGGGATTGCGAACCTTGATGCTGGGCTTCAAGGCGGTCGCGTCGA
The DNA here is from genome assembly GCA_903877125.1 of uncultured Acetobacteraceae bacterium. GTDB lineage: Bacteria > Pseudomonadota > Alphaproteobacteria > Acetobacterales > Acetobacteraceae > Rhodopila. The sequence goes on from CAIRCM010000201.1 coordinate 5,393, forward strand.
AAAACGGCAAGGCCGTTATCCTGAGCCCGACGCCCGAGGTTCAGGACGTCTTGGTCAGCAGCGGAATCGATATGCTCGCCCCGATTGTCTTTTCGCTGCCGGACGCGATCGCGGCGGTCGTCGGCTGAGTCGGCTCCATGGGACCCGACGCCGAACCGTCGTCCGACGCAACAGTCACCTTTCGGGGGCCGCCGCAGCGCCCGGCTGTCCCCGCGGCAGACCGGTTCGTCCATCTGCTGCTCCTGCTGGATGACGGTGGACCGGCGCGGCGCATCCCCCTGGACAGCTTGCCGCTGACGGTGGGGCGCGCACCTCCGGCCGAATTGGTGCTCGAAGGCGGCACCGTGTCGCGCCGCCACTGTGTGTTGGAAAGCGCTGGCGATTCGATCGCCATCGCCGACCTCGGATCGACCAACGGCACGTTCGTCGATGGTACGCGCATCGATGGGCAGGTGGTTCTGGCGGATGGCGCCGAGATCGATGTCGGCATCTACCGGCTGCGGTACCAACGCCGTCACAAAGCGGAAGCCGCCGAGGCCGCGGCCATCGACGATGAGTTGCAGCAGGCCAGCGCTTACGTGGCGTCCATTCTTCCGCCGCCGGTCGATGGGGGGCCGGTCGAGGTCGAGTGGTTCTATCAGCCATCCACCCGGCTGGGCGGCGACGCTTTCGGGTACCGCATGCTGGACGACGCGAGATTCGCGATTTTCGTGTTGGACGTCTCAGGTCATGGGGCCGGGGCGGCGTTGCATGCGGTGTCGGTCGCCAACACGCTCCGTCAAGGCATGTTGCCTGGGGTGGCGTTCGACGACCCGGCCGCGGTGATCGAAAGCCTCAATCGCGTATTCCCCATGGAACAGCACAATGGCCTGTTTTTCACCATCTGGTACGGCGTCTACGACATCGCGACCCGAACGCTCCGCTATGCCGCGGGTGGCCACCACGCCGGATACCTGATCTCGCCCGGGCAGGCCGAACCGACACCCTTGGCGATCCGCAACCCAGCGGTCGGCATGCTGGTTGGGCGCCCGGTCGCGACCGCTGCCGCGAGCGTGCCGCCCGGCAGCGCGCTGTCGCTGTTCACCGACGGGGTCTTCGAAATCATCGATCGCCAGGGCCAGCAATGGGGCTTGAACCATATCCTGCCGCTGCTGCCGGTCGCGGCCGGTAAAGGCGGTCCGCGTGCGCTATACGAACAAGTGCGGGCCGTTGCCCGGCCGGGGTTGCTGGACGACGATTTCTCGGTGGTGACCGCGCGCTTCCCATGACCGGCGAACCGCCCCGATTTTCGATCCGTCTTTCCCGCGACATGGACGGCCTGCGGCAGCTTGGCGCGTGGGTCGACACCCTCTCCGATGCCCTGGCGCTCTCGGTCCCCGCTGGTTTCGCGCTGCGCCTTTGTCTGGAGGAAGCGGTCGCCAATCTCGTCCTGCACGGCATCCCCGCGACCATCGACACGACCGATATCGTGGCCATCGCTGTCGTGCCGCGGGACGACAGGCTGTGTCTGATCGTCGAGGACCGTTGCGAACCCTACGATCCGCGTATGGCCGCCGAACCGCCGCCGCTGACCGACGTGAAGACCGCGCGCGTGGGCGGGTTGGGCATTCAACTGCTGCGGCGTTACGCGAGAACCATTCGTTACGAGACCGACGGGTCCGCGAACCGCCTGATCCTCGTCACCGAGCGCTGACCCGGACGGGCGTCGAAGTGTCGGTGGGGGGGCCGATGTTCTCCCTTGCGGCGAAGGTCCCCTCAGGGCAATGACCGGCCATGGAACCGGCCGAATACGACCTGATGGACGCCGCCGAGGTCCGCATGTGGTGGTATCGTGCCCTCCACGCGCGGTTGCGCGATGCGTTGTCCCGGGGCGAAGGCCGTATCCTCGATGCCGGTTGCGGTACCGGCGGGTTTCTTGCCCGCCTCGCGGCCTGGCGCCCGGACCTCCAGGCGTTCGGCATCGAGTGGGCGCAGAAGGCCGCCGAACGCGCCCACGGCAAGTCGCCCGCCCTGATCGCGAGGGGCAGCGTGAACGCTCTGCCATTCGCGGCGGGCAGCTTCGATGCTGCGGTATCCGCCGATGTGCTGTGCCACGCCGCCGTCGATCCCGCCGTCGCGCTGCGCGAACTGCGCCGCGTGCTGAAGCCGGGGGGACGGTTGATCGTGAACATGCCCGCCTATGGGTGGATGCTGTCGGCCCATGACCGGCGGGTCCACAATGTCCGGCGCCAGACCGCCGGTCAGACGGTCGCGATGCTGCGGGATGCGGGGTTCGCGAAAATACGGGCGCGGTATTGGAACGGGCTGCTGCTGCCGCTGATGATCGTGCAGCGCAAAGACCTCGCGACCGGCGGCGCCGGGTCCGACGTTGCCCCGTTTCCGCCATGGCTCGACGCCATATTGCACCGAACAACCGAAATCGAACGCCTGCTGCCATTCGCCCTGCCATTTGGGGGATCGGTCCTGGCGATCGCGGAGAAGCCATGAGCCTGAGCATCGTTATCCCCGTCTACCGGGGCGCCAACACCATCGGTCAGGTGGTCGCCGAACTATCCGCGCTGCGGCCCGAAGGCGGTCTCGAAATCATTCTGGTCAACGACGGCAGCCCCGACAATTCAGGCGATGTCTGCCGCGGCCTGCTTCCCGCCGCCAATGTCCCGATTACCTACATCGAACATGCCCGCAACTACGGGGAGCATAATGCCGTCATGACCGGCCTGCGGCGGGCAAGCGGCGACTATGTCATCACCATGGACGACGACCTGCAAAACCCGCCCGAGGAAGTGGTGCGGATTTACGACCATGCCAGGGCCGGCAACTGGGATGTCGTCTACACCCGCTACGCGGAGAAAAAGCACGCCCTTTGGCGCAACATCGGCAGCCGCTTCGCCAATGCGGTGGCCGACCGCCTGCTGGACAAACCCAAGGGGCTCTACCTGTCCAGCTTTCGCTGCATGTCGCGCCTCGTCGGGGAATCCGTCACCAAATATACCGGCCCATACCCCTACGTGGACGGCCTGATCATGCAGGTGACGCAGCGCATCGACAGTATCGAGGTTCGTCACCTTCCCCGGATCGAGGGGCGGTCGAACTACAATCTGACCCGCCTCGTGCGGTTATGGTTGAATCTGGCGACCAGTTTTTCGTTGGTCCCTCTGCGGTTCGCGACATTTCTGGGTTTGGGGATGTCTTTTCTGGGTGCGATCGGTGCTGTCGCGACGATCACCGAAGCCTTGATCAGCCGATCGACGCCGTCGGGTTATGCCGCGACGATGGTCGTGATCCTCCTGGTCGGTGGCGCGCAATCCATGATTCTGGGCGTGCTCGGCGAGTATGTCGGCCGCACCTTCCTGTCCGCGAACGGCAAGCCGCAGGGCACGGTCCGAACCGTTCTGCGCAGCGAGGACCCTGCATGAACACGTATTGGATGCTGCTTGGCCTCGCGATCGCTGCCAGCATGGGGGGGCAGACCCTGCTGAAGGCGGGGGCGAGCGCACCGACCTTCCTCGGCCAGCTGTTCGATTGGCGCACCATCGTCGGTCTGGGATTTTACGGTGGCGCGGCGCTTCTCTACATCGTCGCACTCCGCCGTATCCCGATGTCCGTCGCGCTGCCCTTCACCGCCGTGTCCTATGTCGCGGCCCTGCTGATCGGTCACTTCGCCTTCGGCGAGCCGGTCGGCGCGATGCATATCGGCGCGATGGTGCTGATCTGCGCCGGCGTGGTCATGCTGGCGGCAAGCTGAGTGTAACGCGTTGACAGCGGTCCGGCCGGTCCGATAGCTATGGGTCCATAAGAACCAATCAGGGTTTGAGGCAAACGTTCGGGAGGGTACCAACTGGCACTCCTCGACATCCGCGATCTGCACACCGAATTTCGGACGAGTGCGGGGACCGTGCGGGCTGTCGACGGCATCAGCTACACCGTGAACGCCGGGGAGACGGTTGCGATCGTCGGCGAGAGCGGTTCGGGGAAATCCGTCGGCGCCATGTCCATCCTTCGCCTGATTCCCGATCCGCCCGGCCGCATCACCGCCGGGCAAATCCTTTTCGACGGCCGCGATCTGCTGACGCTGTCGGAGGAGGAAATGCGCAAACTGCGGGGCAATGCCATCGGCATGATCTTCCAGGAGCCGATGACGTCGCTCAACCCGGTGCTGACGATTGGCCGGCAGATCACCGAAACGCTCGAACAGCACCGCGGCGCGTCCCGCGACGACGCCAACGCGCGTGCCCGGGAATTGCTGACGCTGGTCGGGATCGCCGATGCGGACCGTCGGTTGAAGCAGTATCCGCATCAATTGTCGGGCGGCATGCGCCAACGCGTCATGATCGCCATCGCCTTGGCCTGCAATCCCAAGCTGGTTATCGCCGATGAGCCGACCACGGCGCTGGATGTCACGATCCAGGCGCAGATACTGGAATTGATGAAGGAACTGACGCAGCGGCTGAACATCGCGTTGGTCGTGATTACCCATAATCTGGGTGTCGTCGCCCGCTACGCCACGCGGGTGAACGTGATGTATGCCGGCCGCATCGTCGAAACCGGCCCGGCCGCGGCAATCTACCACAATCCACGGCACCCCTACACGATCGCCCTGCTCCGTTCGGTGCCGCGGCTGGATCGGCCGAGACAGGCCCGGCTTGAACCGGTGGACGGCCAGCCGCCCGACCTGACCCGCCTTGACGCCGGTTGCGCGTTCCGGCCCCGCTGCCGTTTCGCGGTCGACGCCTGTGCCGCGTCCCGCCCCGCTTTGACACCGGCCAGCGAGGAAGGCCATTTCGCCGCCTGCTTCCGCGGCGCCGACCTGACCGCGACGGACCAGGCCGCATGACCGAACCATTGCTGTCCGTCAAAGACCTTCGCATGCATTTCCCGATCACGGAGGGGATTGTGCGCCGCCGTCACGTCGGGGAGGTGAAGGCCGTCGATGGTATCGACTTCACGGTCGCACGCGGCGAAACCCTTGGTCTGGTCGGGGAAAGCGGCTGCGGCAAGACCACCACCGGCCGCTGCATCCTGCGCCTGGAGCGGCCCACCGGCGGGGCGATCGTCTACGACGGTGTCGATATCGCGACCCTCAGCGAAAAAGACCTGGTCAAGCTGCGACAGAAAATCCAGGTCATTTTCCAGGACCCGTTCCTGTCGCTGAATCCCCGCATGAAGGTCGGGCAGATCATCGCCGAACCCATGTATGTCCATGGGATCGAGCCGGATGCCGCCAAACGCAAGGCCCGCGTGCTGGAACTTCTGTCCGTCTGCGGCTTGAACGCGCGCTTCGCGGATCGGTATCCGCACGAAATGTCAGGCGGCCAGCGCCAGCGCGTCGGCATCGCCCGCGCCTTGGCGATGAATCCGGAGTTCATCGTCTGCGACGAACCGGTGTCCGCGCTCGACGTGTCGATCCAGGCACAGGTCATCAACCTGCTGGAGGATCTGCGCGAGAAATTCGGGCTGACCTATCTGTTCATCGCGCACGATCTGTCGGTGGTGCGGCATCTCTGCCAGCGCGTGGCGGTCATGTATCTCGGGCGGATCGTCGAACTCGCCGACAGCGACGCGTTGTTCGACAATCCCCAGCATCCCTACACCAAGGCCCTGCTTGCCGCGGTGCCGGTGCCCGATCCGCTGGTGGAACAAGGCCGCGTCTTCCGACCCGTTCAGGGGGAGGTGCCGAGCCCGATCAATCCACCGTCCGGTTGCGTGTTCCATCCGCGCTGCCCGATTGCCGTGGACAGTTGCCGTGTTGGCCGGCCCGCAACCCGGGAGGTCTCTCCCGGCCATTTCGTCGCCTGCACGCAAATATAAAACAGGGAGAATTTCATGCGAATCCTGCACGGTCTTCTGGCGTTGGCGTTATCCGCTGCCGTTCCCGCCTGGGCCGATGAGGCGCCGAAGCGTGGCGGCACCTTCACTTATATGATCCCCGCCGACGCGCCCCCCAGCCTCGATGGGCATCGGGAGACGACCTACGCGACCGTGCATGCGACCGCGCCGTTCTACAGCGTGCTGATCCGCATCAATCCCGATAACCCATCTTCGCCAAGCGATTACGTCTGCGACCTGTGCACGGAAATGCCGACGCCCACCGACAATGGCAAGACCTGGACATTCAAAATCCGCACCGACGTCAAATGGCATGACGGATCGCCGCTCACCGCCGCCGATGTCGCCAAAACATGGCAGGAGCTGGTGCATCCCGATCCCGGCGTTCTCAGCGCCCGTCTGCCGTATTACGTGATGATCGACACGGTGGAGGCAACCGACGCCAGCACCGTGGTGTTCAAGCTGAAATTCGCGACCTCGGCCTTTCTGCCGGCCCTCGCCGATCCCTTCGCCTATATTTACAAGAAGGAAATTCTGGATCGCGACCCGCACTGGTACGAGAAGAACGTGATGGGTTCAGGCCCGTTCAAATTCGTCGATTATCAGATCGGTCAGTCGATCAGCGGCGTGCGCAACCCTGATTACTACCGGCCGGGACTGCCGTATCTCGACGGGTTCAAGGCGATCTTCACCCCGAAACAGGCGGTGGAGATCGACGCGATCCGTTCCGATCGGGCGGCCACGGAATTCCGTGGCATGCCGCCATCGGCGCGTGACCAACTGTTGAAGGAATTGGGCGACAAGATCACCGTGCAGACCGGCGACTGGAACTGCGTGGACATGATCACGCCCAACCATGGCCGCAAGCCGTTCGACGATCCCAGGGTCCGTCGCGCGCTGGCTTTGGCGATCGACCAATGGCACGGCGCGCCGGCACTGGCGAAAATCGCCAATGTCCGTACCGTCGGCGGGATTGTTTTTCCGGGCTCGCCCTTGGCCGCGACGAAGCAGGAGTTGGAACAGATCGCCGGCTACTGGTCCGATATCGAAAAATCACGTGCGGAGGCACGCCGTCTGCTGAAGGAGGCCGGCGCGGAAAATCTGTCCTTCGAACTGATGAACCGCAACGTCGAGCAGCCCTATAAATACATCGCAACCTGGATCATCGACGAATGGTCCAAGGTCGGGCTGCACGTCACGCAGAAGGTGCTGCCCACCGGTCCGTTCTTCGACGGACTACGTTCCGGCAGCTTCGACGTGACGATCGATTTCAACTGCCAGGGCCTGATCAATCCCGCGCTCGATGTCGGGAAGTTCCTGCCGCATTCCGTCTATTCCGAGAATTACGGCAATTACGAGGATCAGAAGGACATCGACATGTATCAGGCGATGCTGCACGAAACCGATCCCGTGAAGCAACGCATCGCCATGCGCGACTACGAGAAATACGTGCTGGATACCCAGGCCCACATGATCATGACGCCGTGGTGGGAACGTATCGTGCCGATGCGTTCCTATGTCCGGGGTTGGAAGATCAGCCCGAGCCATTACGTCAACCAGGATTTGGCAACCATCTGGTTGAACCAATAGGGGAATGTTCATGCGCCACTTCCTGGTCGCCCTTCTGCTGGCTTTCGCGGTCCCCGCCGTCGCGGCGGAGGCACCGAAGCGCGGTGGAATCCTGACCTACATGATTCCCGCCGACGCGCCGCCAAGCTTCGACGGGCACCGGGAGGTGACGTTCGCCACGGTCCATTCCGTTGCCCCGTTCTACAGCGTGCTGATTCGGATCAACCCGGAAAACCCCGCCTCGACCGACGATTTCGTTTGCGACCTTTGCACCGAAATGCCGAAGGCCGCCGACAACGGGCTGACCTATACGTTCAAGATACGAACTGGCGTCAAATGGCATGACGGCACGACGCTGACCGCCGCCGACGTCGCCGCGTCGTGGAATTCCATCGTTTTCCCCGCCGCTGGCGTCCTCAGTGCTCGGGCCAGCATCTACACGATGGTGGATTCGATCACCGCGCCCGATGCGTCCACGGTCGTGTTCAAGCTCAAATTCCCGACGGGGGCGTTTCTGCCCGCGCTCGCGGATCCCTATGCGTTCATTTACAAGGCGGACATCCTCGCGAAGGATCCGCATTGGTACGAAAAGAACATCATGGGCTCCGGCCCGTTCAAGTTCAAAGCTTTCGAACTCGGCCAGTCCATCAGCGGGGACCGCAATCCCGACTACTACATGCCGGGTCTGCCCTACCTTGATGGCTTCGTTGGCATTTACGCGCCGAAGGAATCCACCCGCATCGATGCCATTCGGGCCGACCGCGCGGCGATCGAATTCCGGGGTGTGCCGCCGTCGGCGCTCACGCAGCTTCAGCAAAGCCTTGGCGACAAGATCGAGGTACAGACCAGCGACTGGAACTGCGGCGACAACATCACCATCAACCACAGCAAGAAGCCGTTCGACGACGTGCGGGTGCGGCGCGCGTTGGCTTTGGCCATCGACCAGTGGCATGGCGCGCCGGGTCTGGCGAAGGTCGCGACGTTGCGCACGGTGGGTGGCATCGTGTTCCCTGGCTCGCCTCTCGCCGCGACGCGGGCCGAGTTGGAGAAAATTCCAGGCTTTTGGCCCGATATCGAGAAATCCCGTGCCGAGGCCAAGCGTTTGCTGAAGGAAGCCGGCGCTGAAAATCTGAGTTTCGAACTGCTGAGCCGCAACGTCGACCAGCCCTATAAATACATCGGCGCCTGGGCGATCGACGAGTGGACCAAGATCGGCCTGCACGTCACCCAGAAAGTCGTCCCGACCGGCCCTTGGTTCGAAGCGATGCGCAGCGGGAATTTTGAGGTTGTGTCGGAATCCGCGTGCCAGAGCGTGGTGAACCCGATCCTCGACGTGCAGAAATTCCTGCCGTCCGATGTGTCGCCGCAGAACTACAACCAGTATCACGATCAGACCCAGGTCGATTTGTACAACAAGATGCTGCATGAGCCCGACCCGCTCAAGCAACGGGCCGAGATGCGGGATTTCGAGACGTATACGCTCGATACCCAGGCCCACACTCTGATGATCCTGTGGTGGTATCGGATCGTGCCCTATCGTTCCTACGTCAAGGGCTGGAAGATCAGCCCGAGCCATTTCATCAACCAGGATTTGGCCACGGTGTGGCTGGATCGGTAAGGTTATTGGATGGCGGGACGGCTTGAATCGCTCTATCATTCAGGAACCGCCGACCATTCGGTCAGGCGGATAACCGGTCGCAAAGACCGGACCATGATAAGCAGGGAGCGAGAACGATGGGAGCCTGGTTCCTAAGAACCGGTCTGGCCGCCTTGTTGGCGGTCGGCCTTGCGAGTGCGCCGCGGGCGGAAACCCCGAAGCGTGGCGGTATACTGACCTATCTCATTCCGGCTGACGGCGGACCGAGCCTGGATGGGCATAAGGAAACGACGTACGCGGTGCTGCATGCGACGGCGCCGTTTTACAGCGTTCTAGTGCGTGTCAACCCGGACAATCCTGCCTCCACCACGGATTTTGTCTGCGATCTTTGTACCGAAATGCCCAAGCCCACCGATCATGGGCTGACCTACACGTTCAAGATTCGCACCGGCGTGAAGTTTCACGACGGCACGCCGCTGACCGCGCACGACGTCGCGGCGAGTTGGCGCCGGATCGTCTTTCCACCGCCCGGCGTTTCCAGTGCCAGGCAGAACAATTTCGTCATGGTCGACAAGATCGAGGACCCCGACGATACCACCTTCATCATCAAGCTGAAATTCGATACGTTGTCGTTCATGCCGGCGCTCGCGGATCCCTATGCCTATATCTATTCGAAGGCGATCCTGGATAAAGACCAGCACTGGTACGAAAAGAACATCATGGGTTCCGGACCGTTCAAATTCCTCCGGTTCGACGTCGGCCAATCGATCGAAGGCGAGCGCAATCCCGACTATTACCACCCGGGCCAACCGTATCTCGACGGGTTCAAGGCCATTTTCGCTCCCAAGGAGTCGGTGCGCCTCGATGCCATTCGTTCGGATCGCGCCGCGCTCGAATTCCGCAGCATGCCGCCCTCCGCCCGCGACCAGCTCGTCGCCGCGCTCGGCGACAAGATCACGGTGCAGGAGAGCGACTGGAACTGCGGTAACGTTCTGACCCCGAACAATGCGAAGCCGCCGTTCGACGACGTGCGGGTGCGCAAAGCCCTGTTCCTGGCAATCGACCAGTGGCACGGTGCGCAGGCGCTGTCGAAAATCGCTGTCGTGCACACCGTCGGCGGGATTGTCTTCCCCGGCTCGCCCTTCGCCGCCACGAAAGAGGAACTCGAAAAGCTGCCGGGCTATTGGCCGGATATCGAGAAAGCCCGCGCCGAAGCGCGCCGCCTGCTGAAGGAATCGGGGCATGAGGGACTGACCTTCGAGATGCTGAACCGCAACGTCAGTCAGCCCTACGGGATCGTCGGAACCTGGCTGGTCGACGAATTCAGCAAGGTCGGCATGCACGTCACCCAGCATGTCGTTCCGACCGGTCCGTGGCTGGATGCGATGCGCAAGGGCGATTTCGCGGTTGCGCTGGAGGCCAATTGCCAGAACGTGGTCAACCCGATCGCCGACAGCGGGCGCTATCTGCCGCACGACCTGTATCCGGAAAATTTCGCCTATCATCAGGACCCGGTGCAGGTGGAAATCTACAACAAAATGCTGCACGAAACCGACCCGCTCAAAGCGAGGGCTCTGATGCGGGAATTCGAAAATCAGACGATCGGTGTCGGCGCGCATCAGTTGATGGTCACATGGTGGTACCGGATCGTTCCGATGCGATCCTACGTGAGGGGCTGGAAGACCAGTCCGAGCCACTATTTGAACCAGGACCTCGCGAATATCTGGCTGGATAAATAGATGTACCAATACATCGCCAAACGTGTTCTGTTGACCATCCCCACCCTGCTGGGGGCGGCCGCATTGGTGTTCATACTGATGCGGCTGATCCCCGGGGATATCTGCCTGGTGCGCCTGGGTGGGGGAGGGGGCTCCTTCGATCCCAAGGCGCTCGTCGCCTGCCACGCCGAAATCGGGGTCGACCGCCCGTACATCGTGCAGTTCGTGGAATTCATCTGGGGCTTGATGCGATTCGATTTCGGCACGTCCATGTGGTCCGGCAAGCCCGTGTCCACTGAAATTCTCGCCCGTCTGCCGATCTCGCTCGAAATCGCGCTGCTTGGCACCGCCGTCGCCATCGGCATCGCCATCCCGCTGGGTACCATTTCGGCGCTGAAGCAGAATACGTGGATCGATGTCGTCGTGCGTATTTTCGCTATCGGCGGCATTGCCACGCCGTCTTTCTGGCTTGGCATCATGTCCGTGCTGATGGTGCTCGACCTCTCGGCCTGGATGACCGGCACGCCTTGGATGCCGCCTATCGATTACGTGCCGATCTGGAAGGATCCGATCCGGAACTTGTCGATGGCCATCCTGCCGGCCATCACCGTCGGCTACCGGTATGCCGCCGTCAGCATGCGCATGACCCGTTCGGCGATGCTGGAAGTCATGCGGGAGGATTACATCCGGACGGCCCGAGCGAAGGGGCTGATCAACAAGCTCATCGTCAACCGCCACGCACTGAAAAACGCGCTGCTGCCGGTGGTGACGCTGTTGGGGATCGAGTTCGCCTTCCTCATCGGCGGCCTTGTGGTCACCGAACAGGTCTTCAACCTCAACGGCGTCGGCCGATTGTTCGTTTTGGCTGTGCAGAACCAGGATTATACCCTGACCCAGGCCCTGGTGATGCTCACTGTCGTGATATTCGTGTTCACCAATCTCGTGGTCGACCTGCTTTACGGCTGGCTCGATCCGCGCATTCACTTCGCCTGATCGGGGTCCGCCATGTCAGCCACCGTTGTCGACGACCTCCCGGATACGCGGCCCAGCGTCTGGCAGGCCGTTTGGAAATTCTGCCGGCGCCAGCCGTTGGGCACGTTCGGCCTTGTGCTGGTGATCATCATTGCCATCGCCGGTGCCACCGCCGAACTGATCGCGCCCTATAACCCCACCGCCAACGACTTCGCCGCGATGACCGAGGCGCCGAGTTGGGAACATTGGCTTGGCACCGATCAGTTCGGTCGGGATATGCTCTCCCGCATCGTCTTCGGTGCGCGCACCGCGCTGATCGTCGGCCTGACATCGGCCGCGGTGGGTGGCTTTGCCGGCCTGGTCGTGGGCGTCAGCAGCGCCTATTTCGGTGGCATGATCGATCTGATCATCCAACGCCTGTCCGATATCGTGATGGCGTTTCCGCTGATCATCATGGCCCTGGCGGTCGTTTCGATTTTTGGGCCGGGCGTGCACAACGTCATCATCGCCATCACCATCCCGCTGATCCCCCGCTGCTCCCGCGTCGTGCGCGCCTCGGCCCTGACCGTGCGATCGATGCCGTATATCGATGCGGCCCGAGCCTGCGGCTTTGGTGCGACGCGGATCATCCTGCGGCACATGGCGCCGAACGTTGTCGCACCGTTCCTGATCATGGTTACGTCGTTCGTCGGTCAGGCGATTCTCGCGGAGGCATCGCTGTCCTACCTGGGGCTGGGCGTGCAGGAACCGGTCCCCGCCTGGGGTCTGATGTTGCAGGGCGGCGCGGAGGAATATGCCTCCACCGCGCCATGGATTGCGATTTTCCCCGGTTTGGCGATCATGCTGGCCGTACTGGGGATCAATCTGTTCGGCGATGCGCTGCGGGACGCGCTGGATCCGAAATTGAGGGAGCGTTGAACATGGCCAATATCGTTCTGCTGCACGGCGCCTACCAGGGCGGATGGATTTGGACGAAAGTCGCCGCGGTCCTGCGCCGCGACGGGCACAATGTCTTCGCCCCCACGCTGGACGGCTGCGGTGAACGTCGCCACGCGTTGCGCCCGGGCATCGACACCGAAAGCCAGGCGGCCGAAGTCGCCGAGATGCTGTTTTTCGAGGACCTGAAGGACGTCGTGCTGGTCGGCACAAGCTGTGGCGGCATGATCGCCTGCCGTGTGGCCGAATTGGCTCGGGAACGGATCGGTCGCGTGGTGCTGGCCGATGCGCTGGCGCTGATGAACGGCGAAGCGGTGTCCGATCATGTGAAGCGCCCCACCGCCGTTACCACCGATCTCGCAACCGGTCCGTCGTACGAGGACGCGGCGAATCGCATGTTCAGTTCGCTGGAAGGTGAGACCAAGGAATGGGCCTTGGCCCGCTACACGCCGCACCCCGTCGCCGCGATGGCCGCGCCGGTGAAGCTCGACAGCTTCTGGCAGAGCCAATGGACGGCGTCGGTGATCTATTGCACGCAGGCCCCGAACCCGGGCGAGGCGCACCAGCGCCGCGCGGCGAAGGCGTTGAATGCGAAATGGTACGAACTCGACACCGGCCACTACCCCATGCTGACGGAACCGGAGGCGTTGTCCCGCCTGATCATGACGGTCTAGCGTGGACGAGGCTCTGATATCCTTCATCCCCCCGCTGCTTGGCACATTGCGGGCGCTGGAGGATATCGGCCGCTACCTGCACCCGCCGCGCCTGCCGGATCTGGTCGGTCGGCTGGGCGACCTGGACGGGCAACTGCATGCGGCGGTGGCCACGTTCAAGGCGGCCGACTGGCCGGAGCCGATGCATCCGTTCCGGGACCAAATGCTGCTCGCGGCCACGCACACGTTGCGGGCCGCGGACGGCCTGCGCGCGGCGCTGGGCGAGGCGCAACCACTGTTCGCGGCGTCGAGAGCACTGCGGCAAACCGCGCGCGCGGCCGACGCCTTGTATCCGATCGCCGCGATGCTGCCCTCCGTCAGCCGGTATTTCCTCGAACCGGGTGCGCCCGACCGGCCAACCGACACGCCGGAGGGTGGCGGGGTACTGCATGCGTCAAATGAAACGAATATGCGCGGCGGATTCTCGGTTTATGTGCCTGAGTGGATCGACCGTTCCACGCCGGTGCCAATCGTATTTGCGCTGCACGGGGGCGCTGGCCATGGCCGGCTGTTCCTTTGGTCTTGGCTGCGGGAAGCACGGTCACGCGGCTTCATCGTGGTTGCCCCCACCGCGCGGGGCGACACGTGGTCGCTGATGAACCCGCCGGAGGACGCCGAAAACCTCGCGCAAATGCTGCATGAACTCGAACGCCGATACCGCATCGACCCCGCCCGGCGCCTGCTGACCGGCATGAGCGACGGTGGCACGTTCACTTTGCTCGCCGGCCTGGACGCGGACTCCCCCTTCACCCACCTTGCCCCGGTGGCCGCGAGTTTCCACCCGATGATGCTGGCGATGAGCGAACCGGAACGTATCCGCGGCTTGCCAGTCTATCAGATACACGGCGCGCTGGACTGGATGTTTCCTGTTTCCATGGGCCGCACTTCGGCTGCGTCGCTGAAGGCGGCGGGGGCCGCGGTGGTTTATCGGGAGGTCAGCGACCTTTCCCACACCTACCCGCTGGATGAAAACGCGGGCGCATTGGATTGGTTCCTTGGCAATCCGACTAAGGCGAACGCCCAACAATAACCGCTTCAGCACACCCCTTCGTCATGGCCCGGACAAGCCGGGCCATGACGTTGTTAGAGTGCCCGGTCCATGACGTTGTGGAGTAATACCCGCCCGTATAAACTTTGACGTACCGGCCGACCGACTCACGTGATGCCGGCGAATGCGGGTATCCACGACTTTTCAAACTCCGCGCAGCGAAAATCGTGGATACCGGCATTCGCCGGCATGACGGGTGGGCAGCCGCCATCAGTCAATCATTGCGCGGGCTGGTATAACAAGCGCAAATATCGTTCCCGAATCGTGTGATCGCCGGAGGGACAAGCCCTGCCATGACGGCGGCAACAACGGAGATCGACTCGTTTGATTATGGGCGATGCCTAAGCCACGCACCCCTCATCCCGCAGCAGATCGACCACCGCATCGACCGATACGTCGCTCGATGTGAAGGCCTGCCCGATTCCCCGAGCCAGCACGAAATGCAGGGCACCGTCGCGCACTTTTTTGTCCCGCCGCATATGGCCAACCAGTGCCGATGCCGAAAACCGTCGGTTCAGCATCCGAAGGTCCGCCGCCATCCCGACCGATGCCACATGGGAAACGACCCGCTCGGCGTCCTCTCGCGAGCAATGTCCCAGGCGTGCCGAAAGCTTGAACGCCAGGCCCAGCCCGACGGCCACGCCCTCTCCGTGCAACAGTCCGCCGTCGTAGCCGTAGTCAGCCTCCAGTGCATGCCCGAACGTGTGCCCGAGGTTCAGCAGCGCCCGTCCGTCGTTCGGTTTTTCCTCCCGCTCGTCATCGCCCACGACGCCGGCTTTGAAGGCGCAGGCCCGCTTGATCGCCTCGGCCTGGGCTTCCCGATCGCCGGCGACGACGGCCGCGCCGTTTGCCTCGCACCAGGCAAAGAAGCCGGCATCGCCGATCAGCCCGGCTTTGGCGATTTCGGCATAGCCGGCTTGCAGCTCACGCCGGGGCAGGGTCGCGAGCACCCCGGTATCCGCCAGCACCGCCTTGGGCTGATAGAAGGCGCCCACCAGATTTTTGCCGAACGCGGTGTTCACCCCGGTCTTGCCGCCGACCGACGAATCGACCTGCGAGAGCAGCGTGGTGGGGATCTGCACGAACGGGAGGCCACGCAGGGTCGTCGCCGCCGCGAATCCCGCGAGATCGCCCACGATGCCGCCGCCGAGGGCGATCACCGCCGTGCGCCGCTCGACCCTGGCCTCCAGCAGGGCGGAGACGATGGTTTGCCATGTCTCCAGCGTCTTGCCGGCCTCCCCGCCCTCGATCACCACCGACGATGCGGTGAATCCGGTCTCCGCCAGCCCTGCCATCAGCGTTGCCAGATGCAGGTCCGCCACGGTGCGGTCGGTCACCACGACAGCGCGCTTTTGCGGCAGCACCGGTGCCAGCAGCGCCCCGGCCTTCGCCAGCAGACCGTCGCCGATCACGACATCGTAGGATGACTGCGACAGCACCACCGACAGCCGGCGTGGCGGCGTCCAGGCGGCCAGCGCATCCAGCACATGCCCGGTGGTCACGTCCGGTGCCTCATCGCCACAGTCAACGATCACATCGGCCTCCGCATAGACAGGGTTTCGGATTTCGGTCAGCCGGCGCAGCGTCTCTTCCCGGTCGCGGTCGGCCAGCAGCGGGCGGTTATCGCGCCCCGCCACGCGTTTCACCAGTGTGGCCACCGGGCAGCGCAACCAGACCGACACCGCATCCCGCCGAGTCGCCGCGCGGGTCGACGGGTCCATGAAGGCCCCGCCACCGTAGGCCAGCACCATCGGATCACCGGCCAGCAGCCGGCCGATGACCCGGCGTTCGCCGTCGCGGAACGCGGGTTCCCCATAGCGAGCGAAGATTTCGGGAATCGTGCAGCCAGCCGCGAGCTCGATCTCCGCATCCGCATCACGGAAGGGAAGCCCAAGCTGGGCGGCCAGACGGCGGCCAATAGAGGTCTTGCCGGCGCCCATCAGCCCCACGAGGACGATGGACTTGCCGGTTAAACTCTGGAGAGGGAGAGCGGTCTCCCGCAAAGCGGTGTTGCGTGTCATGGTCGCCAAGGCTAGCACACCGTCCCACGCGGGGACCATCGCACCCCCGCCGTTCAGCAGGAGTGCCCGCGTCCCATGACCCGCATCATACTGATCGTGGTTGCGCTTGGGCTGCTGGGGGCCGCCGGCGGCTTACTTTACCTGGGCGCTTTCCCACCGGATCCGAAGACTCAGACGATCGAAAAGACCGTCCCGAACGACCGGTTCCAGGCCAAGTAGCGCATGGCGACAACAGATCGCCACGTGGAGGCCTTCCTGGAAATGCTGGCAGCCGAGCGGGGTTCGGCCCGCAACACGCGGTTGGCGTATGAGCTGGATCTGACCGATTTCGCCACCTTCACGGAACATCGCCACATCCCCGTGGCCAAAGCAGACGTCGCGACTGTGCAGGCCTACATGGCCTCCCTTCACACCGCGGGACTTTCCGCCCGCACCGCCGCCCGGCGCCTGTCCGCGCTGCGCCAGTTCCACCGGTTTCTGCTGCGGGAGGGCATTCGCACCGACGACCCCACCACGTTGCTCGACACGCCCCGGCTGCCCGTCGCCCTGCCCAAATATTTGTCCGAGTCGGAGGTGGATGCCCTGATGGCCGCCGCCGTGAAGCATCCCGGCCGGCCCGGGCGGCTCGCCAAGGCCGCGCTGGAGATACTCTATGCCACCGGCATGCGCGTGTCCGAACTGTTGGCGCTTCCGCGTTCGGCATTATCGGGCGATGCGGTGCTGCTGATGATCAAGGGCAAGGGCGGCAAGGAGCGGGTGGTGCCGCTGTCCGATGCCGCCAAGGATGCTGCTGCCGCCTTGATCGCGGGCTCGGACGGGAAGGGACGGTGGCTGTTCCCGGGACGGGACCCGCGGCTTTCGATGACCCGGCAGGGCTTCTTCAAATTGCTGAAAGCGGTGGCCTTGGCGGCGGGCTTGGACCCGGCAAGGGTATCTCCGCATGTGCTGCGGCATTCCTTTGCCTCCCATCTGTTGGCACGCGGCGCGGATTTGCGGACCCTGCAGGTGCTGCTGGGCCACGCGGATATCGCGACAACGCAGATATACACGCATGTCCTGGCCGAACGGCTGCAACGTCTGGTCGAGGCCCATCATCCCCTGGCAATGGGATATGTCTCCCAAAGGGATGGTTCCCATGACGGCAATCCGTGCTAAACGCCCCGCTCGATGCGCCATTATCTCGACTTTGAAAAACCTATCGCGGAACTCGAAGGCAAGATCGAGGAGCTTCGGCGGATGTCGGAGCCCAACGGTATCAACCTCGCCGAGGAAGTCGCGAAGCTGACTCTCGCCGCCGACCGCGCCTTGCGCACGGCCTATGCGAAGCTGACTCCTTGGCAGAAGACCCAGGTTGCCCGGCACCCCGAACGGCCGAAGGCGAAGGATTATATCGCCGCGCTGATCCAGGAGTTCACCCCGCTCGCCGGTGACCGCGCCTTCTCTGACGACGCCGCGGTGCTGGCCGGCATCGGCCGCTACCACGGCCATTCCGTCGTTGTGCTGGGCACCGAAAAAGGTGCCGACACCGAAAGCCGCGTGAAGCACAATTTCGGCATGGCCCGGCCGGAGGGCTATCGCAAGGCCCGCCGCCTGATCGAATTCGCCGGCCGGTTCCATCTGCCCGTGCTCAGCTTTGTCGATACTTCCGGCGCCTTCCCTGGAATCGATGCCGAGGCTCGCGGTCAGGCTGAGGCGATCGCCCGTTCGATCGAGGCCTGCCTCGAATCCCCGGTCCCCCTGATCGCCACCATCATCGGGGAGGGGGGCTCCGGTGGCGCGATCGCACTCGCGGCGGGCGATCGCGTGCTGATGCTGGAACATGCGATCTATTCGGTCATCTCGCCCGAGGGCTGCGCGTCGATCCTTTGGCGCGATCCCCAGCAAAACGCGACGGCGGCCGAGGCGCTGCGGCTGACCGCGGACGATCTCAAGCGGCTGAAACTGGTGGATGCGGTCGTGCCGGAACCGCTGGGTGGGGCACAGCGCGATCCGGAAGCGGCGATGAAAGCGGTTGATGCGGCGGTGTGGGAAATGCTTGTGCCGCTGCTGCGGGTCGATGGTGCGATGCTGAGGGCGCAGCGGCGTGAAAAATTCCTCGATATGGGTCGCGAAGCGCTTCTGTAACGGCGCTAAGCCTTGCTATCGTATGCTGCGCAATCGAAAGTCGCAGCCGGATGGATTTGGGGAAACGCGTCTGTGATATTTCGGTCTGAGCATATCTCGTTCGGTTCGTCATGCGGTTTTTGAAACTGTCTGTTACAACGACCGGTTCGGCGCTGTTTCTGCTCGACCTGATTCTTATCGCGCTCGCTTGGCCGGTGACGCTTTGGGTCGGTGGCCCATCAAGTTTGGCCCTCTTCGGGTCACAGTTCGACACGCGCGTCATGACCTACCCGTTGGCCGTATTGCTCATGTTCTACGCCATGGGCCTCTACCGCCGCGATGCCATCCTCGAACCACGCAAGACCGCGGCCCGAATCCCGCTCGTTGTCGGTATGGGCGGTGTTCTGTCGATCATCGTGTCGGTGTTCGCGGGCCTGGCCGATCCGAAATCGTTCGGTTGGTACGGCGGCCGCGATCAGGCGATGCTGTTCGGTCTCGCCACTGTCGCCCTGACTTTCGCAGCCTTGGGCGCGCGGATCATCTTCGCCTTCCTCCTGCATCTGCGTGCTCTGGTGCGTCCCGAAGGACGCGATCACCTCGTGGGTGAAAGTCCCACCCGGGCAATGGTCGGTTGGCCCGGTAGCTGGCAGGCGGTTTAACTGGGTAACTGGTTGGATCGAAGCCCTGCGACAAACCTCGC
>CAIRCM010000202.1 GCA_903877125.1 uncultured Acetobacteraceae bacterium
AGTCGCGGCGGTCTCGTTACATCGTCATGGCCCGGCTCGTCCGGGCCACCTATAGCGGCACACTGCCACAACAGGTGGCCCGGACGAGCCGGGCCCTGACGATTTGGGAGTGGTCGGCCGACTCGTTTGATTTTGGGCGTTGCCTAACCGCGATCCAGAACCATCCCCTTATACCCCGCCTTGGCGACCTCATCGCAATGTTCCCGGTACTGCGGCGCCCCGCCCTGATATTGCAGCACCCGCCGCACGTTCCGCCCTTCGACGTTGGTGTTCACTCCGGTCATCCAGGAATCCACCAGGGTATACAGCAGCCCCTCGGCGAGTTCCTCGACATGCCGCGACCATTCGGCCTCCGCCTCCGCCGTCGTTTCGAACCGCGTCACACCGTGGTCCTGTGCGTAATGAATTAGATCGGACGCCCAATCCACATTTTGCTCGATACAACGCGGAATGTTGCAGCGGGTCGAGGCATTGTGCGGCCCCACGATCGTCAGCAGGTTTGGGAACCCCGCGGACATCATCCCAAGGTAGGTCTTCGGCCCTTCCGCCCAATAGTCTTTCAGCGTGACCCCGCCCGCACCGCGGATTTCGATCCGGTCGAACGATCCCAGAACGGCATCGAAGCCGGTGGCGTAGATGATGATGTCGAACTCGTAAGATTGATCCGAACAGGCGATCCCCGTTTCGGTGACGCGTTGGATCGGCGTTTCCCGCGTATCCACCAGTTTCACATGCGGCAGGTTATAGACCTCGTAATATCCGGTCTCCTGCGGCACGCGCCGCTGGCCGAACCCGTGGTTCTTCGGAATCAGCTTCTCCGCCACCGCCGGATCCTTCACCCGCTGGCGGATTTTCCAGGCGACGAATTCGCTGAACAGCGCATTGGCCTTCAAGTCCGTCAGCACATCGCGGAAATTCGCCATCCAGATCGCGAAACCCGGCTTGGCGTAGAGTTCTTCCCAGAACGCTTCCCGCTCTTCCGGTGTCACCTCGAACGTGCCGCGCGGGTCGGTCATATGAATGTAACAGCCAGGCGTCTGGCGCAGCAACTCGAACATCGCCGGGTAGCCCGCCTTGAGCCGGGCCTGCTCTTCCTCGGTGATACGTTTGTTATGAAGTGGCGTGCACCAGTTCGCGGTGCGTTGGAACACCGTCAACTCGCCAACCAGTGGCGCGATCGTCTGGATCACCTGCACCCCGGTCGCGCCGGTGCCGATCACCGCCACGCGCTTGCCGGTGAAATCGATCGCCTCGTGCGGCCAGCGATAGGTGTGGAACGACCGGCCCTTGAAATCCGCGATCCCCTCGAACCGCGGCAGGGTATCGGCTGACAGCGGGCCGACCGCGGTGATCACGAAACGCGACCGGTACGACCGCCCATCGTCCAACACAACGTTCCACTGCCGCTCGCTTTCGTCCCATGTGGCCGAGGCCACGCGCGAATGGCACTGGATATCCTTCCGTAAACCGAACCGGTCCACCACATGGTTCAAATACCGCTCGTTTTCCGGTTGCGCCGAGAAGTGCTCGCTCCAGTTCCACTCGTTCAACAATTCCTCGGAAAACGAATAGCCATACGTATAGCTTTCGGAATCAAACCGAGCACCGGGGTAGCGGTTCCAATACCAGGTGCCGCCGACGCCGCCGCCGGTTTCGAATACCCGCACGGAAAGACCGAGGGCACGCAATTTGTAAAGTTGGTAGATGCCAGCGATCCCCGCACCGATAATGATGGCGTCGAAGGTCGTGGCGTCGGAAACGGTGGCGGACGGTGCCACCATGGTGTCGGGCATCGATATTACTCCTTAAACTCAGGCCATCACCAGGCCGCGATAACCATCCGCGACGACCCCGTCGCAGTGTTGCCGGAACGATGGGAAACTGCCGCCGTAACGCATGATTTTACGGGTCTGCTTGCCTTCGACGTTGCTGTTGACGCCGGTCATCCACGAATTCACCTCGTTCGACAGCAGCCCCTTCCCCAATTCCAGCACATGTTCGGTCCAGGCTTCCTCGCCGGCGGTGGTGGCTTCGATCCGGGTTATGCCGCTTTCGCGGGCATGACGCACCAGACCGGTAACCCAATCGACGCTGTATTCGGCTGCGCGTGGAAAATTGCCCAAACCGGCATGCGGTCCCATAACCATCAGCATATTGGGGAACCCTTCCACCAAAATACCGAGATAGGTGCGCGGCCCGTTACGCCATTCGTCCTTCAGCTTGCGCCCGTCCACCCCACGAATGTCGATGCGATCGAAACTGCCGGTGATCGCATCGAAGCCGGTCGCATAGATGATCAGGTCGAATTCGCGCAGGCGGTCGCTGCATCGAATGCCAGTGGGAGTTATGCACTCGATCGGCGTTTCGTTGATGTCCACCAGCTCCACGTTGGGCTGGTTGTAGACCTCGAAATACCCGCCCTCCAGCGGCACGCGACGGGTACCGAAGCCGTGATTTTTCGGGATCAGTTTTTCGGCTACTGCCGGGTCCTTCACACGCGCGCGGATTTTGCGGGCGATGAAATCCGAAATCAGCTTGTTGGCTTCCCGATCCACCAGGATATCGCGGAAATTTCCCTGCCAGATGCCGAAGCCCGGTTCGGCGTAGAGCTTTTCCCAGAACGCCTCGCGTTCTTCGACGGTGACCTCGAACACCGAGCGGGGATCGGGCTGGTGGATGAAACAGCCGTTCGTTTCGAAGCAGCGGGCGAAGATTTCGTCGTAACGGTCCTTGATGTCGCGCATCTCGGCATCGGTCACTTTGGCGTTGTGCAGCGGCGCCGACCAGTTGGGGGTGCGCTGGAATACCGTCAGCGTGCCGACGTCCTTCGCGATGGTCTGGATGGTTTGGATCGCCGTGGCACCGGTGCCGATCACCGCGACCCGCTTGCCCCGGTAATCCGCACCCTCGCGCGGCCAGAAATGGGTGTGGCAGGCCTGCCCCTTGAAACTGTCGACGCCCGGAATGTTCGGCAGCGTCGGCGCCGACAACACCCCGATGGCGGTGAGCAGCAAAGCCGCGTGATGGTGGCTGCCATCGTCCAGCATCACGTCCCAGCCGCGCCGAGCCTCATTGTAATGCGCGGATTTGACCCAGCAGCCACATTGAATATCCCGCCGCAGATCGAACTTGTCCGCCACGTAATTCAAATACCGCTCGGTTTCCGGCTGGCTGGCGAAATGCTCCTCCCAGTTCCATTCTTCCAACAGTTCCCGGGAGAACGAATAGCCGTACGACCAGCTTTCCGAATCGAAACGGGCGCCGGGATAGCGATTCCAGAACCAGGTGCCGCCCACATTGTCGCCGCCTTCGAACACGCGGGTTTTCAGGCCAAGCTCCCGCAGGCGATACAGCTGATACAGGCCGGAAACACCGGCGCCGATGACGATTGCGTCGTACTCCCGGACGGGAGCGTCAATCATGTCTGCCACTGCAGGTTACTCCATCCCCGACCGGTCGTTCGCGCGACCTACTGATGGGTAGCTTAGACCCGCATACCCGCTACCGCAACGCCCGCAACCGATCCGGCACGGCGGCAATGGCTTCAAGGTCCACGTTCGCGAACGCAAGCCGCAAATGCCGGTCCTGCCCTGGTCCGAAGAACGGGCCAACCAGCGACAACAGGCCGCATTCGGCCGCCAGCGCCTCACCGGTTGCCATCGCGTCGCGCGGGCCTTCGGGGATGCGGATATAGGCGAAATAGGTGCCCAGCGCGTCGATTTTCCAATCCTGCAATTGGCCCACGCCTTCCCGAAACATTCGCGCCCGTTCGGCGATGATGGCGCGGTTGCCCGCCTTCCAGTCGTGCAGATTGTCGATCGCCCAGGTCAGGCCGGGGAGGGGGCCTCGGGGCGGGCAGATCTGCATGGTGTCGAGCACCTTGTTCAACTCGACCCGCACCCTTTCCCCGCAGGCCACCGCCCCCACCCGGTGCCCGGCCACGCAATAGGCCTTGGAAAAGGAATAGAGATGAACGACGTAGTCCCGCCATTCCGGGTCCTGGAACAGCGTGTGCGGGGGTAGGGCGGTATCGGGCAGGAAATCGCGGTAGGATTCATCGACGATCAGCCAAATCCCGCGCTCCCGGCATAGGGCCGCGAAGCGGGCGATAACCTCCGGCGGGTAGACGGCGCCGGTAGGATTGTTGGGGCTGATCAGCACGATGGCTCTGGTGCGGTCCGTCAGCAATGCCGCCGCGCGATCGGGATCGGGGATGAACCCATCCTCGGCGCGACAAGGCAGGGCCAGCGGCTCCAGCCCCTGCATCGTCAGCGCCATCGCGTTATTGAAATACCAGGGCACCGGCAACATCACCTGGTCCCCAACGCCGCACAACACGGTCATGGCCATGGTGAAGGCGAGGTTGGCGCCAGCTGTGATCGCCACATCGCCCGCGCCCAGCGAAGCACCGTAAACGCGGTTGATGTCGGCGGCGAGGGCGTTGCGCAGCGCCTCATCCCCATCAATCGTGCCATAGCGGGCCTGGATCGGGGATGCCGCGCCCTCGGCCAGCCGATGCGCGAGGTCGGGATGCGTCGGGTAGCCCGGCACCGCCTGTGTCAGGTCGATCGTCGGTCCCGCGCGGCCGTCATACCGCAGCGCCCACGCTTTGGCCGTGGGGATCGGGGCGGCGAATGTGTTGCGGATGCGGGGGGATAGCGGAGGCGCGTTCATGTGACGCAGTGTGCCGGGGAATGGGGGCGACGGGAAGCCTGCACGCTTGGCCGGCCCGCCGGGGTCCTCGTCCTGTCGCCTCGCGGTCAAAAAAGTTCTTGATTTGTTCCGTTGATCCTGCTACGACCAAATCGAATGACCCAGACAGCCCCACCCACCCCGGCTACCACCAAACCCCGCCCCATACCTGGGCGTATCGGGGCTGTTCTCCGCGTTCTCGCCACCCTCATCACCCACGCTCGGCACTTCGCCGCCACCGTCGCCACGCGCGTCAACGCCCCCGAATTCGCAACCGCCGCCGTCCTCTTCGGCACCTACGATCTCCC
>CAIRCM010000203.1 GCA_903877125.1 uncultured Acetobacteraceae bacterium
CCGGTCGTGTCCCGTTTGGTGGTGTAGGAGCTGTGGGTAAGTAGCCCGCTGACGCGACCGGTCAACGAGTCAGGCGGCGGCGGGCTACTTATCCACAGCGGTGGTCACCGCGGCGTCTGCGGGTAGGGTTGGGTTATCGAGACACAACACAAACCCAGGGACCACCACGATGACCGATGACAAGATCGCCCTTCGCGCGCTTCTGGAGAAGGGCTCCGATACGAGTTTCCTGCGTGAGATGATCGGTTTCGCCGCCGAACGCCTGATGGCGCTGGAGACCGAAGCCCTTTGTGGCGCGGCTGCGGGCGAACGTACGGCTGAACGCGTCAACCAGCGTAACGGCTACCGCGAACGGGACTGGCACACGCGGGCTGGAACCGTCGAACTGCGTATTCCGAAACTTCGCCACGGCAGTTATTTTCCCGGCTTCCTCGAACCACGGCGGATGGCCGAAAAAGCGCTCACCGCCGTGATCCAGGAGGCTTACATCCAGGGCGTCTCAACCCGATCGGTTGACGATCTGGTTAAAGCTCTGGGGATGGACGGCATCAGCAAGAGCCAGGTCTCCCGCCTGTGCGGCGAGATCGACGAGCGCGTGGGAACGTTCCTCACCCGCCCGATCGAAGGCGACTGGCCCTATATCTGGCTCGACGCCACTTACGTCAAAGCCCGGCGGGATCATCATATCGTATCGGTCGCGGTGATCGTCGCCGTTGGCGTCAACACCGATGGCCGGCGCGAAGTGCTGGGCATGACCACCGGAAACAGCGAAGCCGAGCCGTTTTGGGTGGAGTTCCTCCGAAGCCTGACCCGGCGCGGTTTACGCGGCGTCAAACTGGTGGTGTCCGACGCGCATGAGGGTCTGAAGGCGGCGATCGCCAAGGTGCTCAGCGCCACCTGGCAGCGATGCCGCGTGCACTTCATGCGTAACGCGATGGCCCATGCCGGGAAGACGCAGCGGCGCGTCGTCTCCGCCTGGGTCGGCACCGCCTTTGCCCAGGACGACGCGGAATCCGCACGCAAGCAATGGCGGCAGGTCGCCGATCAGTTGCGGCCACGTGTGTCGAAGCTGGCCGCGCTGATGGATGATGCCGAAGCCGATGTGCTGGCCTACATGGGCTTCCCGGCTCAGCATCGGGCGAAAATTCACTCCACCAATCCTCTCGAGCGGCTCAATGGGGAAATCAAGCGACGCAGCGAGGTCGTCGGCATCTTCCCCAACGAAGCCGCGGTTACACGGCTGATCGGCGCTTTGCTGCTGGAACAGAATGATGAATGGGCCGTGCAACGGGCGCGCTACATGACGCTGGAAACCATCGCGCCGTTGAGCGATGCTCCCTTCGTCGGGATGCCGGCATTGGCAGCCTGAACATACAACCAACCCCATTCGGGGAAGCAGCTCCTACACCACGGGGTGGGACACGATCATCCACCCGCCACCGACCTCCCATGTTCATGGGGTTGCTCGGAGCAGTCATATGGTCGATCACCAGCATGAATTGCAGTTTGGCGTCGCGCCGCCGCCGCTCCTCATCCGATTGAGCTTCACACCCGGCTCCCACGTGACAATCTCTGTTTTCAGGAAC
>CAIRCM010000204.1 GCA_903877125.1 uncultured Acetobacteraceae bacterium
GCTGGACCTGTTCACCCTACAGACAGCCCATGCGGATGCGAGACACCCCCGATAGGGAAAACAGCGACTGGAGAGCCGTGTGCGGGAGAACCGCAAGCACGGTTCGGAGGGCGGGGAGGGAAACCTTCCCGACCCCTATCGTGGTATGCCGGGACGGGACAGGGCAGGGCAGGACGGGTGGGCGGCCGCCACGAGTCAATCATTGCTGGGGCTGGTATAAGTCTTTGTTTGATTGCGTGATTCACGCCGCCGTATACCGGTGGCGGCATTCATGCCAGGGGCTACGCCGGCGGCAACTTGGAAGGTAATCAGGCG
The DNA here is from genome assembly GCA_903877125.1 of uncultured Acetobacteraceae bacterium. Classification (GTDB taxonomy): domain Bacteria; phylum Pseudomonadota; class Alphaproteobacteria; order Acetobacterales; family Acetobacteraceae; genus Rhodopila. Next base: position 316 of record CAIRCM010000204.1, read on the forward strand.
TTCTGCGTCATTTTCAGCAAGTTATCAGCGCGGCCAAGCGGTAAACGCCCGGTACAGGTCCGGCGGGCAAGTGCTCTGCGTCACGCTTGGTGCCAAAGCATAATCAATGCGATGCCCGGCAAGGGCCGCCTGGATCGGCCCGACATCGCCTGGCGCACCGTCTGGCGTGCCGGACTTCAATTTCAACGGAATGGTCGTCCCGTCCCCCAGCGTGATGGTCAAACTCCCTTCCAGTCCGCTCTTGGCGATCGCGCAGCGCGCCCGCACCGCCGTGACCTCATCCCACCGCCAACTGCGCGGCGTCGCCACGATGCTCGTGCGCACGACGATCCCAGGGCGCCCGACGCAATAGTACGATTGCCAGTAATTGACCCAAAGCGCGGCGATCACGAGCAGGCAGTACAGCATCGTCGTCACGCAATAGTAGTCGTTCTTGGCGATCGTCCGCAGCAGCGCGAAGGCCGGCGACAATTTCCGTTCGCCGATGCGGGTGCTGGTCCGGATCACCAGGATCGCGACGCACAGCACGATCAGAAACACGCCGACCTGCAACGAAGCGACCGAACCCAACGTACCCGATTTCCACGAGTCCGTCGCGCACCAGAAGGTTTCCAGCGCGGTCGCCGAGGTCATGTAGGCCGCGATCGCGAACGGCGCCAGCAGCGCGAAGGCGACGGCGGGCACGGGGGATCGCGAACCGGATCGCTGGGGTTTCGCGTCGGGCAAACCGGTTCCAGGCTCTGTCATCGCCGATCCCCGTCAGCCGCCGCTCGTGGTATCGGAACGAGGCATCGTGGCCCTTTGATGACAGGTTTTTCCTTGCTTCGCAACGCGTTATACGAGTCGCCGCAGTCCCGAAGCGTCAGGTCGGCCAACCCCGTTGGCGGTAGGCCCCGTCCCAGAACAGCCACTCGTATTGGCAGCATCGCACGAAACCCATCATCATCTTCGCCCGAACGGCCTCCGACGCGGCCTCGGCCGCCCGGTCGGTGACCGCGATCACCGACCGCACCGCCGCGCCGAAACCCTCATCGGCATAGGTGTCGATCCAGGCGCGGTAGGGATTGTCCGCTGCCGCGACCCGCGTGATGGCGGTCCCGACATCCCAATAGAGCCAGAAGCAGGGCAACAGCGCCGCCACCAGCACCTCCCAAGGCTCGTGATACGCGGTCGCCAGCAAAAAGCTGGTGTATCCCAGACAATCCGGTGACGGCGCGGCCTGGGCGATCGTCGCCGGATCGATGCCGAAATCCGCCATGTAGCGCTCGTGCAAAGCGCGTTCGACGACGATGGCCCCGATCGCGGATTCGGCGAAGGATCGCAGGACCGCCGCATCCGGCGCCCGCGCCGCGGCCATCGCCAGCACCCGTGCGTATTCGCCGAGGTAGATCGCGTCCTGGACGATGTAGCCCTGGAACCGTTCCCGGCTCAGGCTGCCGGCCGCGAGTTCGGTGTTGAAGGGGAGGGCATGGATCGACGCCCGCAAGGGCGCGGTCTGTTGCCACGCGCGTTCGGAAAACCGTGCCATGGTTCTATTCCGCCAAGCTCTTGGACGCCATTTCGAACGTGTTTTTGCTGAGGCCGGCAACCGCCACGATCCGCCGTAACTCGGCTTTCATCCGTTCCTGCCGGCCGGCATCGAACCGCCGCCATTGACCCAGCGGGGAGACCATCCGGGCGGCGATTTGCGGATTGGCGGGGTCGAGCCGGACGATCATGTCGGCCAGGAACCGGTAGCCCGACCCATCCGCGGCGTGGAACCGCACCTGGTTGAACGCGAAACTGCCCACCAGCGATCGCACGCGATTGGGATTGCGCAGGTCGAAATCCGGGTGCGCCGCCAGCGCATGCACCGCTGCCATCGTGCCCGGCAAGGGCGATATCGCCTGCAAGCTGAACCACTTATCCAGCACCAGCGGATCGTCCCGCCACGCCGCGTGGAACGCCGTCAGCGCTTGCGCACGTTCGGGGCAATCGATGCCGCACAGAGCCGCCAGCGCCGCCAGCACGTCGGTCATGTTGCCGCCTGCATCGAACTGCGCTTTGGCCCGCGCGGCATCGCCCTCGGCCGAGAGGTAGGCCAGACAGGTATTGCGCAACGACCGCCGCCCGACCGCTGCGCCGTCGGTGGTATACGGGCCGCGATCGGTCAGCCGCTCGTACAGCGCCGCGAGTTTGTCCCGCAGACCGGCCGCGATGGCGCGCCGGGCAAGATCGCGCGCGGCGTGGATCGCATCGGGGTCCACGACTGCCATCTGGTCTGCCAGGAACGCCTCGCCGGGCAGCGACAACGCCTCGGCGACGAAGGCCGGGTCGTCCCCGTCGAGCGTCGCGGCCATCGCCTGGATCAAAGCGGGCTCCACGACCGGGGTTTCGCCGCGCTGAAAGGCGGCGATCATGTCGAGCAACAGCCCGGTCGCATATTGCTGACCGGCCTCCCACCGAGCGAACGGGTCGGTGTCATGGGCGGCGAGGAATTGCAGCCGGTCCCGCGACAGGCCGGACATCTTCACCGGCGCCGAAAAGCCGCGCAGCAGGGACGGGACCGGCGGGCTGGCGACCTCCACAAAGGTGAATTTCGTTTCCGTCCGGTCGGCCAAAACGACGCGTGTGCCGGTCACCGCCTCGGTTTCGCCTTCGAGTTTGGTGGGCAGTTCCTGCCCGTTGCCGTCCAGCAAGCCGAGCGCGACCGGAATGACCACCGGCTGCTTGTCGGGCTGACCCGGCGTCGGCGGCGTGTGTTGGGTGACGGTCAGCGAATAGCGCTTCGATGCGGCGTCGTAGGTATCGGAGACGACGATTTCCGGTGTCCCGGCCTGATGATACCAGCGCTTGAAATCCGTCAGATCGACGCCCGAGGCATCCTGCATGGCGGCCACGAAATCGTCGATCGTCACGGCCTGATTGTCATGCCGGGCGAAATACAGATCCATGCCGCGCCGGAAGGCGGGCTTGCCGATGATGGTGGCCATCATGCGGATGACCTCGGCGCCTTTGTTGTAGACCGTGGGGGTGTAGAAATTATCGATCGCGAGGTAGCTCGCCGGCTGCACCGGATGCGCCAGCGGCCCGCCATCCTCGCGGAACTGCATCGCCCGCAGCGCCCGCACATCGCCGATCCGCTTCACCGCTCGGCTGCCCTGATCGGCGGAGAATTCCTGATCGCGGTAGACCGTGAGGCCTTCCTTCAGCGACAGTTGAAACCAGTCGCGGCAGGTCACGCGGTTGCCGGTCCAGTTGTGGAAATACTCGTGCGCGATGACCGATTCGATGCCCTGGTAGTCGGTGTCGGTCGCGGTGTCCGGCCGGGCGAGCACGTATTTGGTGTTGAAGACGTTCAGCCCCTTGTTTTCCATCGCCCCCATGTTGAAGTCCGACACCGCGGCGATGTTGAAGACATCGAGATCGTATTCCAGGCCGAACACCTCCTCGTCCCAGGTCATCGAGGTCTTCAGCGACGCCATCGCATGGCCGCACCGGTCTTCATCCCCGCGCCGGACATAGACGCCCAGCGCGACTTTCCGGCCGGATCTCGTGACGAAACTGTCCTCCACCGACACCAGATCGCCCGCGACCAGCGCGAACAGATAGCAGGGCTTCGGATGTGGATCGGTCCAGACCACGCGATGCCGTCCGTCGCCCAGGTCCTCCATCGGGCCTGGGTTGCCGTTCGACAGCATCACCGGCACCGTCGCCTTGTCCGCGACGATGGTGGTGGAGAATCGCGCCATCACGTCCGGGCGGTCCGGGAAGTAGGTGATTCGGCGAAAACCTTCGGCCTCGCACTGCGTGAAGTAGCTGCCGTTGGAAAGATACAGGCCGCTCAGTTCCGAATTGCCTTTGGGATCGATGCGCACCGCGATCTCCAGCACGCAGGCGGCGGGCATGCCGGTAATGGTGATGCCGTGCGGATCGAGCTGGTACTGATCGGGTGTCAGCGCGACCCCGTCGCGGGCGACCGAGAGCAGAGTCAGCGCTTCGCCGTTCAAATGCATGGCTTCCGAGCTGCCGGCACGGCGCACGGCGAGACGGGAGCGGACGATGGTCGCGGTTTCCGCCAGATCGAACGCCAGATCGACGGTGTCGATCAGGAAGGGGGGCTTCCGGTAATCGGCGAGCAGCACGGGTTGCGGGGTGACGTCGTTTGGCATCGTCGGGGGCTCCGTCAGGCAGGCGGCGTGGATATTCGCACGAACAGGGAGTCAATGCGACGTATCGCCACAAGGCGCCGCGTTCACCGCGAACCGAGCCTGTACAGCGCCTCTGCTTCCTCGGGCCCGCCCAGAATTTCCACCAACCGCATGTGCCTTACTTTCGTCAGCACACCGGCGTCGGCCGCCGATCGGGCGACGGTCGCGGCCTTGTCGAGCAGTGCGTCATAGACCTTGGCACCGCCGAACTTGCGCGCGGCCGATTCCAGGCCTCGCAGGGCGCGCACCGTCGTTTCCAGCCGGGTTTGTTCGGCGGCGGCCAACGGCGCGGAGGCTGCCATCAAGGGGACCACGACCTCCTCGGTCAGGCCGTCGCCGAACCGTTTGCGGCATACCTGGTCCAGGTTCTGCCAGATCGCCTTCAGACGCGGGCGATGCCGCGATGCCTCGGGGTCTTCGTCGATGTCCCGCAACAGCGTCGCGACCCGCCGGACATCGTTTGTCGCGTCGCGCAACGGCGCGCGCAGAACCTGATTGTCGAATCCGTTCGCGCGCTCCATTTCGCCCAGGACCCCGTCCAATCCGCGGTCCATGGCCTGGCGGACGGCGACGCTTTCGGGCGATCCGCGCGCCGAACCGATCAGCCGCTGCAATCGCGGCGTGACATGCGGCAGGCGCACCAGCAGCAGCGCGACGAACATCGTCAGGCCTTCCGCCGATTCGGCCCCGAGGCCCGCGAGCAAGGTCTGGATGGCATTGTCCTCGGGGGTGATCGTGCCGAAGTGAGTGGCGCGCTCCAGCTCCCGCAACGCGGTGGCTCGCCGCAGGACGGACCCGACCGCTCGGGCCAGGGGTGGAAATACCGATGCCGGAAGTCCGCTCGCGTCCCATCCGACCATGGCGGGATCGCCGCCGAGGATCGTGCCGGCGCGCGACCACAGCCACGGCCCGGCTTTGGCGATCGCTGCCGCATCGCGCGTATCGCGGGCGTCGATCATCGCGTCGATCTCGGCGACATCCTGGCCCAGGCCCGCGCGGACGGTCTCGGCGATCGGGGCGATCGCCGCGCGCGGCATCGATGGATCGCCCAACCGCCAGTCGCGCGGGTGCACCACGATCGGATCGAAGGGCAGGAACAGAAGGCGGGAAAAGCGGAGCGGTCGCGGTGGGCGCAACAAGGCGAGGCGGGGGCGCAGCGGGTCGAGGATCGCCCGAGCCCCGTCCGGCACGTTATGCCGGTCCATCAGCGCGACGATACGGCGGATCTTGTCGTCGTCCGCGCCGGACAGTTCGCAGGCGATGTTGCGCAGGTCCGGACGCTTCAGCATGTCGCGGCTCTCATCCGCTCGTTACGGGCGATCAACTCGAACACGACCGCCCCGGTGCGCCAGTCCTCGTTCAAGGGGATGGAACGGCGCAGGCGGGACGCGATTTCGGTATCGACGGTGAGGTTGGACCAGGACTTCGCTTCCTCGGGCATCACCGGGACCAGTTGTGCGATTTCCATCAACGCCGAACGCTTCGCGATATCATCCTCGGCACAGCGCCAGATCAGGCAGATCTGCTCCCATCCGTCCAGCAGCCATTCCGCCTGCGTCGCCTGGCGCACCACGCCGAAACTGTCCGCTGCCCAACGTGTCAGCAGCGCTGTCAGGTCCTTGGTGAGCGCGCGGGTGCGGTTAACCAGGTCCTCGGCGAGGTTGAGCGTGTATCCGGCCGCGGCTGCGATCATCTCGACATAGGCGGCCTGGTCGGATTCCCGTTGCGACCGGCTCCAGGTCGCGAGGTCGGCGCAAGTTTGGTTCAGCAGCACCATCAGGCGGGGGACACGGCTGGGTTGCGGTTGACCCTCCAAGCCGATCCCGGCCATCACGTCGCCCAGCGATTCCAACGCGGTCGCGACCCAATCCGATGAGCGACCGATCCGCGGTGCGACATGCGCGACGGTCAGCCGTGCCCGGGTTTCCATGTCGGGGGTTCCGGGTGGCGCCGTCGCGAACAGCCCGACCTGATCGATCAGAGCCATCAGCAACAGAAAATTGGTCACGGTGCGGTCGTGCAGGTCCGTGCTCGCGGCGGCGAGGGCGGCCTGCATGGCCTCCTCCCCGGCCAGACCCTCGGCGGCGACGTCCCGTGCGATCCGCCTGATCGTGCTGGGCAGGATGTTGGCGATGGCGCCGATCCGCGTGCTCAATTCGCGATCGTGCAGGGTTGGGCGGCAGAGCGCGGGAATGGCACTCCAGCCCATGATGTAGACGCCCGGCCCGCCTGACGGGTTGGGCACGACCAGCTCCAATCCCGATTTCGTGCCGGGACGCGCCCGTACGCCGCTCAACAGCGGGGTGGTGAAGGGGATCAGCACCCCCCGGTCCTGAAAGGTGGTGGGGTGGTAAGCCTGTAGCGGTGGCAATGCGAGTTCGGACACGTCGCCTTCTCGTCAGGGATGTCCGACGATACCGGGGAGAGGTTAAGGAAACGTTAACGCCGGCGAAAAATTATCCGGCCCGCTTCGCCTCGGCCAGCACCGCATGGGCGAGCGGCAGCATGGCGTAATCGACCATGGCGCCCTGGTACGAGACAGCCCCAAGGCCGGCCTTTTCGGCGGCTTCGAACGCTGTGATCAAACCCTCGAAATAGGCCACCTCTTCCGCCGTGGGTCGATAAACCGCGTTGGCGATGGGCACATGGGTCGGGTGCATGACGATCGCACCGGTGTAGCCAAAGTCGCGCGCCCGCCGGATCAGCCGTTCGACCGCCGCCAGATCGTCCGCGGCCGTTCCGAAAATGCCCGCCACCGGATACATCGCCCCGCCCGCTCGGCTGTCCAGCACGAGTTTCGATGCGAGATAGGCCTGTTCCAGCCCGTCCGACGTCGCCCGAAATCCGAAGGCCCGCGCGAAATCGCCCGACACCGGGCCGCTCAGCGCCCCGAAAATCCCGCGCACCCGGGGGCTGGCCTTGGCCAGGTCGCGGCCGGCGTACATGCCCTCGGCGGTTTCCGGCAGCGGCAGGATGCCGGTCGCGCCATGCGCCACACCGGCCTTGCCCTCGTAGTAGCTGAGCATATCCGCCAAGGTCTGAATTTCGGCGGGGCTCGCGACTTTCGGCAGCACGATCGCGGTCAGGCCCTCGCACACGGCCGCCGCCACCTCCGCGGGGGAGCCGTCGTAGAGCGGCTGGATGCGCACGAAGGCGCCGGCCCCGGCCGCACGCAGTTCCGCGATCTCGTCCTTGAGGCAATCCATCGCCTGCGCCTTGAAGGCGGGGGGCACGGAATCCTCGATATCCAATACCACAGCGCCAGGCTTGACCCGCAGCGCCTTGGCGACCCAGTCGCGGCGGTGGGCTGGCACGAACAAAGCGGAGCGGATGGGCCACATGGCGGACGACCTCGATGGGAACGAAGGTCCCGATCATGCCGCCGCCACGGACCGGCCGTAAACCCTGAGTCATCTCCCTCTGGGTCACCTCCCTCTGGGTCATCTCCCTCCGCGTTCTCCTCCCTCTGGGCAACAGCCGCGACCTGTCGGATGATGCCACCCGTCCAAGCAAGGAGCTTTCCCATGGCCAATCTGCCGCTCGCCGGTCTCAAAGTCCTCGATCTCACCGCCCATCGCGCCGGACCGACCTGCGTGCGCCAGCTCGCGGATTGGGGCGCGGATGTGATCAAGATCGAACCGCCGGGAGAAGCCAAGGGCGACGTCGTCGGCGGCAACCGCCACGGCTTCGACTTCCAGAATCTGCATCGCAACAAGCGCGGGATGACGCTGAACCTGAAAACGCCGGAAGCCCACGCCATCTTCATGAAGCTGGCGGAGACCGCCGACGTCGTCGTGGAGAACTACCGGTCGGACGTGAAATTCCGCCTCAAGGTCGATTACGAGACCATCGCCAAGGTGAACCCCCGGATCGTGTACGGTTCGATCTCCGGTTTCGGCCAGAGCGGCCCGGATGCGACGCGCCCGGGCGTGGACCAGATCGCGCAGGGGATGGGCGGGCTGATGTCGATCACGGGGATACCGGGGCAGGGGCCGGTGCGCGTGGGTATCCCCATCGCCGATCTGACGTCCGGCATTTTCCTCTCCCAGGCGATTCTGCTGGCGTTGATGGAGCGGGCGAAGACCGGCAAGGGGCAGTGGGTGCATACCTCCCTGCTTGAAGCGCAGATTTTCATGCTGGATTTCCAGGCTTCCCGCTGGCTGATGGCGCATGAGGTGCCCAAACAGGCCGGCAACGACCATCCGACGGGTATCCCGACCGGCGTGTTCCCGACCGCCGACGGCCACATCAACATCGCCGCGTCGGGGCAGGGGCTGTGGGAGCGGTTCTGCAAGGCGATCGGTTGGGAGGCGGCGCTGTCCAACCCGGATTATGCCAATGGCGGCCTGCGCTCGAAAAACCGGAAGCAGGTGAACGAGGACATCGGCGCGATCACCCGCACGAAACCCAGTGCGCATTGGCTGAAGGTGATCAACGAGGCCGGGGTGCCCTGCGGGCCGATCAACGACATCGCCCAGACCTTCGCCGAACCGCAGACACAGCACCTCGGCATCGCCCGCACTGTCCATCACCCCAAGCTCGGCGACATCAAGGTGGTGGGCCAGCCGATCAACCTGACCGACAATCCGCAACCCGAGGCGCTGGGCCCGACCCCCGATCTCGGTCAGCACACCGATGCCATCCTGGGCGAACTTGGCTACAGCGCCGCCGCGATCGCCGATCTGCGCCAGCGCGGTATCGTATAATGGCGTATCCGAAGCACCTGCTGCCGACCACCGTTGTCGGCAGCTATCCGCAGCCGGACTGGCTGGTGAACCGCGAAACCCTGCACCATCATGGCGTGCCCAGGACCCATGCACACGACGTCTGGCGGATTGGCGAACCGTTCCTGGAGCAGGCGCAGGACGATGGCACCATCCTGGCGATCCGGGAGATGGAACGGGCGGGTATCGACATCGTCACCGACGGGGAAATCCGGCGGGAGAGTTATTCCAACCGTTTCGCCTTGGCGCTGGAAGGTGTCGATACGACCAACCCGGGATCGGTGACGTCGTCGGGCGGCCGAGCGACGCCGGTGCCTCGGGTCGTGGGACGTATCCGTCGGGTCGCGGCGGTGGAAACGCGGGACGCGCGGTTCCTGCTGGCCAATGCCGTGAACGCAACGAAGATCACGCTGCCCGGGCCGTTCACCCTCTCGCAGCAGGTGCAGAACGATTTCTACAAGGACGAAGAGGAGATGGCGATGGATTACGCCATTGCCGTCAACCAGGAACTGCGGGATTTGAAGGCAACGGGGGTCGATGTGGTCCAGTTGGACGAACCCTGGGTGCGGACCTCCCCGGAAAAGGCCGCCCGCTATGGGATCAAGGCGATCAATCGCGCGCTGGAGGGAATCGAGGGGATCACCGTCGTGCATCTTTGTTTTGGCTACGCGGCGGTGGTGGCGAACAAGCCGTCCGGCTACAGCTTCCTGCCACAACTCGCCGATACCGTGGCGACGCAGATTTCGATCGAGGCGGCCCAGCCGAAGCTGGATCTGGGCGTGCTGCGTGATTTGTCCGGCAAGACGATCATGCTGGGGGTGCTGGATTTGGGCGACAACACGGTGGAAACCGCCGATATCGTCGCCGGCCGTATTCGCGCGGGTCTGAAATACGTGGCGGCCGAAAAGCTCGTGCCCGCGCCGGATTGCGGGATGAAGTATCTGCCCCGGGATGTTGCGTTCGGAAAACTGAAAGCCATGGCCGAAGGTGCTGCGATCGTGCGGAACGAACTGGCGGGATAGGTTTCGGACGAATATAGTGTGACGCAACGACAACCGTTTCCACCGACGGTTGCTGGAAAGTCTCAATTGCAACCGGTTTAGGCTTAAAGAAGATGCTGATCTATTTGCCAATCGATGCGACGGATTTGCGGGAACACGCCATTCGTTGGAATGACACCATGAAATACGGCACCGGCTCGGGCCCATTCGCGGTCATGATCCACGGTGCGGAGAACGCGCCGCTTGCGCAGGTAAAAGCGGACGACGTTCTTTTCATCCTCTGTCACGGCAGGTCCAGCACGCCGAACCAGATCGGTGCCATCGTCAGTGAAACGAAAGGCGCGTTCGGCCGGAAAAAGCGGGTCTACGAATTCATCGATGCCGTGCAACTCGTACAGCGACTGCATGACGACGGTTTGACCGGCGACATCAAGGACATCCGGCTGATCGTCTGCTGGTCCGGGTTGGCCATGAAAAACCAGGTTTGCTTCGCCGGGCAGGTATCGTCTGCCGCGAAAGCGAACTATTTCAAAAATGTGATCGTCACCGGCTACACCGCCGCGGTGCAGATGACGCCAAGCACGCAAAACTTCATCCTTGGCGGCGGACGAGGGTCGCACGCAACGATCTCCCCGGAGCAACTGTCGAACCTGATACACAAAGGACCGGTGAAGGGGTTCACCAATATCGGCGACGAAAACCAGTCGCTGTTCGAACTTCTCAAGGCCAACGATCATAAATCCATGGGGTTCGGGAAGACCGTCTGGCTCTGATCGGATTTAGGGCCTGTTCGAAGATGATCGAATCGATGCAGCGGTTCGAACAGGCCCCAAGTCTTTGTTTTGACCGGCAGCTTTGTCGGCACGCTGGCGCACTTATACCAGTCTGCGTTGAATTCGACCCTCCAGGGTCGTCTTCACGTCATGGCGGTGCATGCCACCATCCACGATTTTCGTGCTGGAACAAAGGCGTGGATACCGGCATACGCCGGCATGACGGTGGAGACTGGACGGTCGAGAGAGTCCCACTCATCGCGGGTTGGTATCAGAGCGTGATAGGGTGAAGTTGTCCCTATCACGTTCTAGTAGCTTTTGTTTGATCGCGTGATTCACGCCGCCGTGTGGTTCCACCTCTGGCGATCACGCTTTATA
>CAIRCM010000205.1 GCA_903877125.1 uncultured Acetobacteraceae bacterium
CGACAAAATCCTCCGCCACTACGGCGGCAGTCTCAGCCGCCTCTACCAGGTGCGCGAGCGGCGGGAGGTATCCTTCCTGCGCGAACGCGACCGGGACCCCGACACCTGGCACATCGACTGGCGGGACCTCCGCCCATCCACCGTGCGCATCGCGCTCGGCTGCCGGTTCGGCGAACCCCCACCCCCCATCGTCCCCAGTTGATGCCGCTCGGCGTCACCCCCCATCGGCGCCACCTCACCGGCCGCGGGCACCTCGCCCACGCGCCGGCGCCCGCACGTGGGCTTACGGCCGGCCCCGGGCAGTTGCGTATGGCGTCGTCGGCTGAAAACATGACCGCCTTGCCTCCGGGGACCGCCGGATCGGGTTCGGCGATGCCGATAGGGGCGGGGCGCAGTGATACGCGTACGCCTCGGTCAAACCCCTTGCACCATCGCGCCAACCGCGCTAGACGCCGCCTCCGCGCTGGCACCCCTGGAGGCCAGCGTTTATTATTCATGGAGTGTGTCATGGCCAACGTTGTTGCAATCGAGGCCGAGTCACGTCCGCGAGCCGGTAAGGGGGCGGCGCGGGCTACTCGGCGGGCTGGCAAGGTGCCAGCTGTTATTTATGGCGGTCATCAGGAACCGAATCTGATCGCGCTCGACCCGCGGGTCGTGATCCGTGAGTTGCATCGCGGCGGCTGGCAGTCCCGCCAGTACGAGATCAAGGTCGGCGGTGAGCCGATCCGCGCCCTGATCCGTGGCGTGCAGTTCCACCCGGTGACGGATACCCCGGAACATGTGGATTTCCAGCGCCTGATCTCCGGCGAGAAAATCCGTGTCACGGTTCCCGTGCATTTCGAGGGCGAGGCGGTCAGCCCCGGCCTGAAACGCGGCGGTTCGCTCAACGTGGTGTTGCACTCGGTCGAGACCTACTGCGACCCGGACAATATCCCCGAGCAGTTCGTGGCCGATCTGTCGTCGAAGGATTTCAATGACAACGTCCGTTGGCACGATCTGAAAGGCACCGAAGGCGCGAGGCCGTCGTCGTCGCAGGATTTCGTCGTCGCGACCGTCGCGCCGCCGACAAAGCAGGAAGCCGCCGCGGCCGAAGCCGCTGCTGGCGGTGGTGCCAAGGCACCGGCCAAGGGCGGTTCCAAGGCGCCGGCCAAGGCACAAAAGAAGTAACGGTTATCTGGGGGCGCCGCGATGCGCCCCCAGTTTTTCGCCACGACGACGTAGACCTGTTGCCTGCCAAAGGAAGCACGCATGCTGCTCTGGGTCGGCCTGGGCAATCCGGAACCGGGTATGGCGCGCAATCGCCACAATATCGGTTTCATGGCGCTCGACGTGATCGCCGAGCGGCATCGGTTCTCGCCGTGGCGCCAGCGCTTCAAGGGGCTGACGGCGGACGGCATGATTGGCGGGCAGAAAATTCTGCTGCTGAAGCCGATGACCTACATGAACAACTCCGGCGAATCGGTCCAGGCTGCGGCGGCCTTCTTCAAGCTGCCGACGGAGGCGATCGCGGCCTTTCACGACGAACTCGACCTCGCGCCCGGGAAATTGCGAGTCAAAAAAGGTGGCGGTGCGGCGGGACATAACGGGCTGCGCAGCATGGACCGGATGCTTGGTTCGCCCGAATACTGGCGTGTGCGATTGGGCATCGGCCACCCCGGCGACAAGGCCCGCGTGCTGAGCTATGTGCTCGGCGATTTCGGCAAGGACGACAGGGCGTGGCTGATCGCGCTGTTGGACGCGGTGGCCGATGCCGCGCCGTTGCTGGCGGGGGACAAAATCCCGGACTTCATGACCAAAGTCGCACTTCTTACTCAGGATGCACCGTAGATGGGTTTCAATTGCGGCATCGTCGGGCTGCCGAACGTCGGCAAATCGACCCTGTTCAACGCGCTGACCGCGACGGCGGCGGCGCAGGCGGCGAACTACCCGTTCTGCACGATCGAACCGAATGTGGGGCGGGTGGGCGTGCCCGACCCTCGGCTTGCAGTGCTGGGGGAGATCGGGAAATCGATCAAGATCGTGCCGACGACGCTTGAGTTCGTCGATATCGCGGGGCTGGTGCGCGGGGCGTCCCGGGGCGAAGGGCTGGGCAACCAGTTTCTCGCCAATATCCGGGAGGTCGACGCGATCATCCATGTGCTGCGCTGCTTCGAAGACAGCGACATCACGCACGTGGAGGGGAATATCGATCCCTGCCGCGATGCCGATGTGGTGGAAACCGAACTGATGCTGTCGGACCTCGACAGCCTGGAACGGCGGCTGGTGCAGGCGCAAAAGCGGGCGCGTGGCGGTGACAAGGAAAGCATCGCGCTGACCGAACTGATGGAGCCGTTGGTCGCCGCGTTGACCGAGGGCAAGCCGGCTCGAACAGCAATCCCGCCAGGCAAGGAAGACGCCGTGCGGCAGCTCAATCTGCTGACGTCCAAGCCGGTGCTTTATGTCTGCAACGTCGAGGAAGCTTCGGCGGCGACGGGCAACAAGTTCTCCGAAGCGGTGATGGCGAAGGCCCGGGCCGAGGGCGCGCGGGCCGTGGTGGTCTCGGCAGCGATCGAGGCCGAGGTTTCGTTGCTGGCGGAGGAAGACCGTCTGGAGTTCCTGGAGGGGCTGGGGCTGTCGGACAGCGGTTTGGATCGGGTGATCCGCGCGGGGTACGAACTGCTGGGGCTGCTGACCTATTTCACCTGCGGGCCTAAGGAGACGCACGCCTGGACCATCGTGAAAGGCACCCTGGCGCCCCAGGCGGCCGCGGTCATCCACAAGGATTTCGAACGCGGATTTATCGCCGCGGAAACGATCGGGTACGACGATTATGTGGCTTGCCGGGGCGAGGCGAAGGCCAAGGAAACCGGGAAGATGCGGATCGAGGGGAAGACGTATCAGGTGAAGGACGGGGACGTGATGCTGTTCCGGTTCAATGTATAAGGACAGTTTGCGTTCCCCACTGTATAGAACAACTTGTCTCGCTTGACGTGCACTCTCTGAAACGTCTGCTCGCCAGGCCAGCCGGTGTGTCGGTGATGATGGATTGACCAGGCGCGCGCAGGGTACCGTTGCCCCGTCCCCGGCGCCCATTTGTGTTACAAAAGCCTACCGGCGGTAATTTACGACAATGCGTCCTTGAGTCCCCGGCCCGCCGGCCCTAATCCCCAGGCACGCGAACGCCGAACCGGCGCACCTGGGACGGAGGGCCACCTTACGCATGGACGAACGTGTTGACCCAAAAGTCCGGTCCGAAGACCTGACCAGCGTCGTTCGCCCGGAACCGAAAGCCGGGGCTGGTTGGGTGGGCAGGGTCCTCTTTCTCCTGGTCCTGGCCGGCGCCGCCGGCGGCGGTTGGTATTGGTGGACCCACCGCACGCCGCAAAATGCCCCGGCCCGCTCGGCCGCCCGCTACGGCGCGGCGAACGCCCCTCAACCTGTTGGCGCCGCGACAATCGATAAGGGGGACATTCGAATCTACGTGAACGCGCTGGGCACTGTGTCCTCGCTCGATACCGTGACGGTGCAGACGCAGATCAGCGGTCAGTTACAGGAAATTGGCTTCAAGGAAGGGCAGATCATCCATAAGGGCGATTTCCTTGCTCAGATCGACCCACGCCCCTACCTCGCGGCGCTGGAGCAGGCGCAGGGCACCCTCGCAAGGGATCAGGGTCTCCTGGCCCAGGCGCAGGCCAACCTGAAGCGCTATCAGACGCTCAGTCGTCAGGATTCGATCTCTCAACAGCAGGTCGACGATCAAAAATTCCTCGTCCAGCAGGACACCGGCATCGTGCAGACCGACCAGGGACTGGTCGATACCGCGAAGCTCAATCTCGCATATTGCCGTATCGTCTCGCCCATCGACGGAAGGGCGGGCTTGCGGCTGGTCGACCAGGGGAACTACGTGCAGGCCGCCAGCACGACCGGTCTGGTCGTCATCACGCAGACCAAGCCGATTTCGGTGCTTTTCGCGGTACCCGAGGACGCGCTTCCCGATATCGTCCGGCGGCTGCGCGCCGGGGCCACTTTACCGGTCGATGCCTACGACCGTTCGAACGCCAGGCTGCTGGAAAGCGGTACCCTCGCCGCTCTGGATGCGCAGATCAGCACCACCACCGGCACGCTGAACCTGCGCGCGATCTTCGCCAACGCCGACGACGTGCTGTACCCCAACCAGTTCGTCAACGCACGGCTGCTGGTGAACACCATGGCGGACACGATCCGGGTGCCCGTACCCGCGGTGCAACGGGGCGAACCCGGCACGTTCGTCTACCTGATCGGTGCCGACGGCACGGTCTCGGTTCGCCCGGTCAAGGTGGGACCGATCGATGGCAACTACCAGGCCGTGCTCTCCGGATTGGCGGTAGGGGACCAGGTCGTGACCGACGGCACCGACCGACTGAAGGATGGCGCCAAGGTCATCGTGCCGCCGCCGGCATCCGCCGCCAGCCCGCCGCCTGGCGGCGCCCCTCAGGGCCCGCGGCCTCGCCCCACCAGACCGCAATGACCGCGGTGCGGCGGCATAGCGCCACATGAGCCCCTCTCGCATCTTCATCCTCCGGCCGGTCGCGACGACGCTGCTGATGGCCGCGATCATGCTCGTGGGCATCGTCGCCTACCGCTTTCTGCCGGTCTCCGCTTTGCCCGCGGTCGATTATCCGACCATCCAGGTGCAGACCTTCTACCCCGGCGCCAGCCCGGAGGTGATGACGTCTTCGGTGACGTCGCCGCTTGAGGTGCAGTTCGGCCAGATGCCGAGCCTTAATCAGATGTTCTCGACGAGTTCGGCCGGGGCGTCGGTGATCACGCTGCAGTTCAGCCTGGATGTGAACCTCGACGTCGCCGAACAGGAAGTCCAGGCGGCGATCAACGCGGCGGGCAACCTGCTGCCGGCCGACCTGCCGGCACCGCCGATCTACGCCAAGGTCAATCCCGCCGATGCCCCGATCCTGACATTGGCGCTGACATCGAAGGTGCTGCCGTTGACGCAGGTCGAGGATCTGGCGGACACGCGGCTGGCACAGAAAATCTCCCAACAGCCGGGTGTCGGGCTGGTGAGCATCAGCGGCGGTCAGCGCCCGGCGGTGCGGGTGCAGATCAACCCGCGTGCTTTGGCGGCCTATGGGCTGAACATCGACGATCTCCGCACCACGCTGGCGAATGCCAACGTCAACACGCCCAAGGGCAATTTCGACGGGCCGGCGCAGGCCTCGACGATCAACGCGAACGATCAGATCAGCGATCCCAAGCAATACCTCGATCTGGTGATCGCGTTTCGCAACGGCGCCCCGGTGCTGCTGAAGGATGTTGCCGCCGTCGTCAGCGGACCCGAGAACACCAGGCTACAGGCCTGGGCGAACACCACACCGGCGGTGATCCTGAATGTGCGACGCCAGCCCGGCGCCAACGTCATTCAGGTGGTCGATGCGATCAGGGCGATGCTGCCGCAGTTGCAGGCCACCTTGCCCGCGTCGGTAGACGTGGAAGTCCTGACGGATCGCACGGTGACCATTCGCGCCTCGGTCGCCGATGTAGAATTCGAGCTTTTCCTGGCCATCGCGCTGGTCGTGATGGTGATTTTCGTCTTTCTGCGCAACGTCCCGGCGACGATCATACCCAGTCTTTCGGTCCCGCTTTCGCTGGTCGGCACCCTGGCGATCATGTACCTGCTGGGTTTTAGCCTCGATAATCTTTCGTTGATGGCGCTGACCATCTCCACCGGGTTCGTGGTGGACGACGCGATCGTGATGATCGAGAACATCTCCCGCTATGTCGAGGCTGGGGAAACCCCGCTGGCGGCGGCATTGAAGGGGGCGGAGCAGATCGGTTTCACGATCGTTTCGTTGACCGTGTCGCTGATCGCGGTGCTCATCCCGCTGCTGTTCATGGGCGACGTGGTGGGCCGGCTTTTCCACGAATTCGCCATCACGCTGGCGGTGACGATTGTGATCTCGGCGGTGGTGTCGCTGACGCTGGTGCCGATGCTGTGTGCCAAGCTGCTGCACCACCGGCCGGATGCGAGCCGCTCCCGCTTTGATTTGCGCGCCGAGCGCGGGTTCAACTGGATCATTGGGGGATACGATCGGGCATTGAACGTGGTGCTGGATCATCAGCCGCTCACGCTGCTGATCGCGTTGGTCACCATGGGCGTTACCGCGGCGCTTTACGTCGAGGTGCCCAAGGGCTTTTTCCCGGTGCAGGACACTGGTGTGCTGCAGGGGATTACGGTTGCCGCGCAAAGCACGTCGTACAGCGCGATGGCGGCGCACCAGCAAGCGCTGGCCGAGGCCGTCCTCAAGGACCCGGACGTCGTCAGCCTCACTTCCTTCATTGGCGTCGATGGCAGCAACACGACGCTGAACAGCGGTCGGATGTTGATCAACCTCCGGCCGAAGGACGAACGCACGCTCGACGCCACTGGGATTGCCCGCCGGCTGCAGCAGGAAACCGCCGGCGTGCCGGGCATCTCGCTGTTCCTGCAGCCGGTGCAGGATTTGACGATCGACGCCGCCGTCAGCCGCACCCAGTACCAGTTCGTGCTGGAGAATCCGAATCTCTCGGCCTTCACCGAATGGGTGCCGAAACTGCTGGCCAAGCTGAACGAGTCGGCCGATCTGACGAACGTCGCCTCCGATTTGCAGCAGCAAGGGCTCACGGTGAACGTCGTCATCGATCGTCCCACCGCCGCGCGGTTCGGCATTACTCCCGCGACGGTGGACAATGCGCTCTACGATCTGTTTGGGCAGCGCATCATCTCCACGATCTACACCCAATCCAACCAGTACCGGGTGATCATGGAGGCCGATCCCACGCTGCAGACCTCGCTGGCGGCGTTGTCGTCGATCTGGCTGCCGTCGGCGGCCTCGACCAGCGGGCAGGTCCCGTTGAGTGCGATCGTCACATTGCAGGAGAAGCCAGGGCCATTGCAGATTGGCCATCTCGCGCAGTTCCCGGCGACGACGATTTCCTTCGACACGCCGCCCGGGTCGTCCCTGGGCGCGGCGGTCGCGGCGATCCGTCAGGCCGAGACCGACATTGGCTTGCCAGCCAGCTTCGTGACGGCCTTCCAGGGGGCGGCCTCGGCGCTCGAGGCTTCCCTGTCCAACGAATTGCTGCTCGTGCTGGCGGCGATCGTGACGATGTACATCGTCCTGGGCGTGCTGTACGAAAGCTTCGTCCACCCGGTCACGATCCTCTCGACGTTGCCATCGGCCGGTGCCGGTGCGTTGGTGGCGCTGCTGATCTTTGGCGACAATATCGACGTGATCTCGATCATCGGTATCATCCTGCTGATCGGCATCGTGAAGAAGAACGCGATCATGATGATCGACTTCGCCCTGGACGCGGAGCGGAATGAGGGCAAATCCCCGCGGGAGGCGATTCATCAGGCCTGCCTGCTGCGGTTTCGGCCGATTTTGATGACCACCATGGCGGCGCTGCTCGGCGCGCTGCCGCTGATGTTGGGCCATGGCACGGGGTCGGAGTTGCGGCGGCCGCTGGGCGTGGCGATCGTCGGCGGTCTGATCGTCAGCCAGGTGCTGACGCTGTT
Source organism: uncultured Acetobacteraceae bacterium (assembly GCA_903877125.1). GTDB lineage: Bacteria > Pseudomonadota > Alphaproteobacteria > Acetobacterales > Acetobacteraceae > Rhodopila. The sequence goes on from CAIRCM010000205.1 coordinate 7,529, forward strand.
CACCACGCCGGTGATCTATCTGATGTTCGACCGCCTCGCCGCGCGGCTGCGGGGCGAGCGTCCGGCGCCGAGCGCAGCCGAATGAACCTTTCCGAACCCTTCATCAAGCGGCCCGTCGCCACCACGCTACTGACGCTGGGCATCGCGCTGGCGGGGATATTCGCCTTCTTCAAGCTGCCCGTCTCCCCGTTGCCGCAGGTCGATTTTCCGACCATCGCGGTCAACGCGAGCCTGCCCGGTGCCAGCCCGGAAACTGTCGCGACCAGCGTTGCCAGCCCGCTCGAACGCCATCTCGGCCAGATTGCCGACGTGACCGAGATGACCTCCACCAGTTCGGTCGGATCGGCCCGCATCGTCCTGCAATTCGGCCTGAACCGCGACATCAACGGCGCCGCTCGCGACGTTCAGGCCGCGATCAACGCCGCTCGGGCAGACCTTCCGAGCAGCCTGCGCAGCAACCCGACGTATCGCAAGGTGAACCCCGCCGATGCGCCGGTGCTGATTCTGGCGCTGACGTCCAAAACCCTGACCCGCGGCCAGATGTACGACGCCGCCACCAACGTCCTGTCGCAGCGCCTGTCGCAGATCCAGGGGATCGGGCAAGTCATCATCGGCGGCGCCGCACTGCCGGCGGTGCGGGTGGAACTGAACCCCAGCGCGTTGTTCAAATATGGCGTCGGGTTGGAGGATGTGCGAGCCGCGCTGGCCTCGGCCAACGCCAACAGTCCGAAAGGGGCGATCGAAAGCGATACCCAGCATTTTCAGCTTTACACCAACGATCAGGCCTCCAAAGCCGCGGATTACATGCCGTTGATCGTTGCGTACCGAAACGGTGCGGCCGTGCGCCTGTCCGACATGGCGGACGTGCGGGATTCGGTGGAGAATCTCCGCAACCTCGGCCTGTCGCAAGGCCAGCCGGCGGTGTTGATCATCCTGTTTCGCCAGCCGGGCGCCAATATCATCGACACCGTCGACAGCGTGAAGGCCGCGATTCCGCAGTTGATGGCGGCGATGCCGACCGACACAAATCTGTTGATCGCCAACGACCGCACGCTGACGATCCGGTCCAGCCTGCACGATACGGAAATGACCCTGTTGATGTCCGTCGGTCTGGTGACGGTCGTCGTGTTCCTGTTCCTGCGCAGTGCGCGTGCCACCATCATCCCCGCGATCGCGGTGCCGATATCGATCATCGGCACGTTCGGCACGATGTATCTGATGGGCTACAGCCTCGATAACCTTTCGCTGATGGCACTGACGGTATCCACCGGTTTCGTCGTCGACGATGCGATCGTGGTGCTGGAGAACATATCCCGCCATATGGAAGACGGCATGCCGCGCATGAAGGCGGCGATCCTCGGCGCGCGGGAGGTCGGGTTCACCGTCATATCCATCAGCCTTTCGCTGATCGCGGTGTTCCTGCCGATCCTGCTGATGGGCGGGATCGTGGGCCGGCTGTTTCGAGAGTTCGCGGCGACACTGTCGATGGCGATCATGGTGTCGCTGCTGATCTCGCTGACCACCACGCCGATGATGTGTGCGCTGTTCCTCAAGCCGGTGGATCGAAATCTGCCAAAGCGGCGCACCCTGTTCGACCGGGCACAGACGCTCTATGGCTGGACCTTGGCTTGGTCGCTACGCCATTCGCTGCTGGTGGTGTTCGTGCTGTTGATCACCGTGGGGCTGAATGTCGTCCTTTATGTGGTCATCCCCAAAGGATTTTTCCCGCAACAGGATACGGGACGGATGATCGGCGCCCTCGTGGCCGATCAAAGCATTTCATTCCAGGCAATGCAGGGCAAGCTGATCCAACTGTCGCGCATCGTACAGCAGGATCCCGCCGTCCGTTCGGTGGTCGGCTTCACCGGGGCTGGCGGCGGTGGCGGCGGCGGTTCCACCAACACCGGATCGGTCTTCGTCGCGCTGAAACCGCTGAACGAGCGGGACGGCATCGATGCAATCATGCTGCGTCTTCGCCGCAACCTCGCGGGCGTGCCGGGCGCCAGACTGATCCTGATTCCCTTGCAAGACATCTCGGTCGGTGGCCGGCAGAGCAACGCGGCCTATCAATTTACCCTACAGGCAGACAGCTCGGCCGAGCTCTATGAGTGGACCCCGAAACTGGTTGCGGCCCTGGAACACGACCCGAACCTGACCGACGTCACATCCGACCAGCAGCAGAAAGGGTTGGAAACGGATATCGCCATCGACCGCGCGATGGCCGGCCGGTTGGGTGTGAGCATGAGCCAGATCGACAACACGCTCTACGACGCCTTCGGCCAGCGGCAGGTGTCCACGATCTACAGCGCGCAGAACCAGTATCATGTGATCATGGAGGTCGCACCCCGGTACTGGCAGGATCCGGCGACGCTGCGGGATATCTTCGTCAGTACGGCCGGTGGAGGCGCCGCCGGAACCCAAACGTCCAATGCGGTGGTCGGTACTGTTCAGTCCTCCGCGACGGCCACCGCGACCACTGCTGCCGCCATCGCGTCCAGTTCGGCGCGCAACGCGGCCACGAATGCCCTGGCGAGCACCGGGAGGGGGGCGGCGTCCTCCGGCGCGGCTGTCAGCACCAGTCTTGAAACCATGATTCCGCTGGCGGCCTTCACGCATTTCGGACCGGGCAACACCGCCCTTTCGGTCAATCACCAGGGGCCATTCGTCGCCAGTACGATCTCGTTCAACCTCGCGCCGGGCGTCGCCCTGAGCGATGCGACGATCGCCGTGCGGCAGGCCATGCAGTCCATTCACATGCCGGCCTCGATCCACGGTTCCTTCCAGGGCACTGCTCGGACGTTCCAGCAATCCCTGGACTCCGAACCGGTGCTGATCGCCGCCGCTTTGGCCGCGATCTACATCGTTCTTGGCGTGCTCTACGAAAGCTACGTCCACCCGATCACCATTATTTCGACCCTGCCGTCCGCCGGTGTTGGCGCCGTGCTGGCTTTGATGCTGTGCGATACCGAATTCAGCATCATCGCCCTGATCGGGGTGATCCTGCTGATCGGCATCGTGAAGAAGAACGCCATCCTGATGATCGACTTCGCGTTGGAGGCCGAACGAACCCGCGGACTCGGGCCGCGAGAGGCCATCCTGGAAGCCTGCCTGATGCGGTTCCGTCCGATCATGATGACGACGGCGGCCGCGATGCTGGGTGCCGTCCCGCTCGCACTGAGCTTCGGCGACGGAGGCGAGATGCGCCGCCCGCTCGGCATTTCCATCGTCGGCGGCCTGATGGTGAGCCAATTGCTCACACTTTACACCACGCCCGTGGTCTATCTTTACCTCGACCGCTTCCGCCTCGCCTCGGCGCGTGGGTGGCGGCGGATTTTTCCGGGCTTTGCCCCGCCAGAGGCGACCGAATGAACCGATACGTATGGGTTTGTATCCTGTTGAGCGGCTGTATGGTCGGTCCGGATTACAAAAGGCCGGATGCGCCGATTTCCCCGGAGTTCAAGGAAATCGACGGTTGGACGATCGCTCGCCCGGCCGATGACATGGACAAGGGGGCCTGGTGGTCGGTCTACCGGGATCCTGAACTCGATCGCCTCGAACGGATGGTCGAGGTTTCCAACCAAACCGTGAAAGTCGCCGAGGCACAGTACCGCAACGCCACGGCTTTGGTCGCGCAGGCCCAGGCTGGATTGTTTCCAGTCGTCGCGACATCCCCCACGGCGACGCGGAGTTCAGGCCGATCGGGTGGAGGGAATTCCGGAGGAGGCGGCGCGACGGCGACGACCTACAGCCTGAGCGGCACGGTCACCTGGGACCTCGACGTTTGGGGGCGCATCCGCCGGCAGATCGAAAGCAACACCGCCGCGGCACAAGTCAGTGCCGCCGATCTGGCGAACGCCAAACTGTCGGCCCAGGCTACTCTGGCCATCGACTACTTCGACCTGCGGGCCGAGGACGCACTGGCACAACTGCTTCAGGAAACCGTCGATAATTATCGTCGTGCTCTGAGCATTACTCAGAACCAGTATCGCGCGGGCACCACGTCCAGCATCGACTACGTCACTGCGTTGGCGCAGTTGCAGACAGCAGAGGCGCAGTTGGCCGCCGTCGGCCTGCAACGGCAGCAATACGAGCACGCGATCGCGGTTCTGACCGGTCACGCGCCGGCGGAACTGACGATAGCCCCCGCGCCCCTGGCGACCGAGGTGCCGGTGCTTCCGCCCGGTCTGCCGGCGCAACTGCTGCAACGCCGACCCGACATCGCTGCCGCGGAACGGGCCATGCAACAGCAAAACGCTCTTATCGGCGTGCAGATCGCCGGTTATTATCCAGCCATCTCGCTGTCCGCTTTAGGCGAATACGCGGGTAATCCGTTGTCCAAACTGTTCTCGACGGCAAACCGGATTTGGTCACTGGGCGCCACCGCGACCCAAACCGTCTTCAACGGCGGTCTGACCGCCGCCAATGTCTCGGCGGCCCGCGCGACCTATGACGCCGCCGTGGCTGCCTATCGCCAGACCGTCCTGACCGGGCTGCAGCAGGTCGAGGACGCGCTGTCCAATCTGCGAATCCTCGAAACCCAGGCCAAGGCTCAGGCGATCGCGGTCAATTCGACCGCGCGGGCGGTGAGCGCGACCATGAACGCGTATCGGGCGGGCACTGTCCCTTACACCAGCGTGATTACGGAGCAGACTCAGCTTTTGGCGAACAAGCAGACCGCCTTGGCGATCCAGCAAAGCCGGCTGGTCGCGAGCGTGTCGCTGATTCAGGCGTTGGGCGGCGGGTGGACGGCGACGGATCTGCCGGAGGTGCGACGGTAGACTACTGGCCGATCTGGCGCAGGGCCTCCCGGGCCAGTTGAGGTTCCTGCTCTTCGGCCAGGCGATAAAGACGGATCGCTTCAGTCCGGTTTCTTGGTAGGCCGCCGCGCCCGGTCGCATACATCATACCCAGATGGATTTCCGCGCGCGCGTCTCCTTGCGCCGCGGCCAACTGGTAGAGCCGAGCGGCCTCCCGTTCGTCCTTGGGGGTGCCTTGGGTGCCGGACTCGTAGAGCCAACCCACGTAATTCTGCGCTGGTGCGAAGCCTTGGCTGGAGGCGAGTTTGGCAAGCCTTACCGCTTCCGTCATGTTGCGCGGCAGACCGCCGCGGCCGTTCTCATACATGATCGCGAGATTGGCTTCCGCTCGCGGGTAGTTCTGATCGGCTGCGAGCTTGAAGAGGCGTACGGCCTCGACATCGTCGTGCGGCAATCCGCCGGTACCGGTCTGATAGAGCCAGCCGAGGTTGGTCAACGCCGGTGCGAAGCCCTGCGCCGCGGCGAGGCGAAACAGCCTCACCGCTTCGGCTTCGTTGCGCGTGACGCCGCCTCGTCCCGACGCGTACATCAGGCCCAGGGCCGTCTGCGCGCGCGCAAAGTCCTGCGCCGCGGCGAGGCGATAGAGGCGGGTGGCCTCGACATCGTCCTTCGGCAGTCCTCCGGCACCGGTCTCGTAAAGCCAGCCGAGGTTGGTCTGGGCCTGGGCATAGCCCTGTGCGGCCGCGAGCCGGTAAAGCCGCGCGGCTTCCGCAACGCTCCTTTCGATCCCGCCCTGACCGGTTTCATACATCAGGCCGAGACTGGTCTGCGCCACGGACAGTCCCTGTGCCGAGGCGAGTTTATATAGCCGCACGGCCTCCACGCTGTCCTTTGCCAGACCGCCGAGCCCATTCACATACATGTTCGCCAGATTGACCTGCGCGAGCGCATATCCCTGGGCGGAGGCCAAGGCGTAGAGGCGGACGGCATCCGCGTCGCGCCGCGCGGCGCCGTAGGCGCGGGCGAGTTCGAACTGCGAACGCGGTGTCGGATGCAGGGCGACCGCGCGTTCGCAGGCCGGGATCGCCGCGGCGGGATCGACCCGTTCGGGCGGCAGCCCCCGAATCCCGCTTGGCAAGGAGTCGTCGAATGTCGAGCCGGCCAAAGTGTCGCACTGAAGACTCGCTTCGTCGGCGGTCCGATCGATGGGCGCCGGGGTCGTTGGTGCCGGGACGGTGATCGCGCGCGGGCGCGCGAGGGCGACAAAACGGCCGTTCGGATACTGATCCAGATAGGCCTTGAAATCGGCTGGATCGTGGCTGGTGGCGATGGTCTGCCAGAACAGCAGTTCCGCGTCAGGTCCTGGGGCCGGTCCCGGCACGGGCGCGGGGACGGGCGGCGTCTGAACCGTCACCGCCGAGCCGGGTGGGACGAAGAAGAACTGCCCCTCGATCGGTGAACTTGAGACCCACGGTTGCTGCTCGCCGCCCGTGCTCGCCTTGACCGCCAGCCCGACCTGATTGAACACATCGAACAACCCGCGGCCCGGCACCTGCATCGCGGCGACCAGCGCCTTGGTGTAGGGGCTATCGCCATCCGCCCCATCGGCGGCCACATTGCCGGGCTGTGTGGCGTAGGAGATCAACGTGCCGAGCGGCGCGACCATTTGCGCCAAGCCGCCGCCAACCCCGCGCAGGCCGCGTCCGCTGAACGGGTTGTTGCGACAGGCGTCCAGGATCAGCATGTTGAGCTTGGTGTTTCCCGCCTCCATCTGCCGCAGCACCAAAGCGGTATCGACCATCTGGAAGTCGACGTCGGTTTCCCGCACCGGATTGGCCGATACCGGCACCAGGAAGTTGGTTCCGCGGATCTGCATTCCATGGCCGGCATAATAAAACAACGCAACGTCCGCCCCGGCGATCTGGGTGCCGAAGGTCTGGATCAGCGTGTCGAAATGTGCCTTGTCGATATCGATCTGCGGCCCGTCGCCGACCAGCTTGAATCCCAATTTGGTCAGCGTCTGTGCGACCAGCCGCGCGTCATTGGCGGCATTGGGAATTTTGGTCACCGATTGGTAGGTGCTGTTGCCGATCACCAGCGCCACGCGCTGGCCGGCTTCCGCCACCGCCGGGGTCCGAAAGGCCGCGAGCATCAGGAACGCAAGACCGATGCATCCGACCGCGGCGGACATTGGCCACGCGCGCCGAACCGCCTTGCGTTTCACCATTGGCACCATGGTTCCAATTCCCCGAATACGCGGACCGCGACAAGGACTTATCGCCGCTGAGGGTTCACGTTCAAGTGGTTCGGGCATTCCTTGTTGGCTGTGGGATTACTGACCGATTAATGTGCAATTGAGCGTATCGCCGCGCCTGAAACGATCACTCTCTGTCCATGTACCGGGCGACTTCAGGGGCAGGGCTTCCAGCGGCAGATACCGGCCTGTTCCAGATGGGCGGCCGCACGTAATGCGAGGTCCTCGCGCCATGGCGCCGCGACGATCTGCACGCCGATCGGCAGTGCCTCGTTGGGTAGCCAGACCGGAACGGCAACGACGGGCAGCCCGATGAACGAAATCGGCTGCGTGTAGATCCCGATATTGGGGCGCAGCGGTACGGTTTCGCCATCCAGATCCAGTGTCGTCTGCCCCAGTAGCGGGGCAGGGCAGGGGGTGCATGGCGCCAACAGGATGTCGGCGTCCTCGAACACCCGCAACGTGCTGTCCCGAAACCAGCGGCGGAATTTCTGCGCTTTCGCGACCAGGGCCGCGGGCACCAGAGCGCCGGCGATCAGGCGGTCCCGCACCGCCGGATCGAAGTCGGCCGGGCGTGTGCGCAAGCGATCCAGATGCAATGCCGCGCCTTCCGTCGCGGTGATCGTATAGGCGGCCGCCCGGGCGCGTGCGGCTTCCGGCAATGCGGTGGGTTCGATTGCTCCCAGCGCGACCGCCACCGCGTCTACCGCCGCCAGTGCCTGCGCTGTCGCACCCTGGCGAAAATACCCGTCGAGAACCCGGACCCGCAATCCGCCGGCCGCATCGGACACATCGACCGGTTCAGCCGGGCGATCGGTGCAGAAAGGGTCCTCGGGGTCCGTCCCCTGCATCGCGTTGTAGGCCAGCACGAGGTCGCGGACATTCGTCGCGAATGGACCGAGGTGGTCCAGGCTCGCGACGAAGGGAAAGCTGCCGGCGCGCGAAAGCCGCCCGAATGTCGGCTTCAAACCGAATATGCCGCAGAATGACGATGGCACCCGGATCGATCCATTGGTGTCCGATCCCAAGGCAATCGGCACCAGCCCGCCGCCGACCGCGCTGCCCGACCCGCCCGACGATCCGCCGCTCATGCGGGTAAGATCATAGGGGTTCCGTGACGGCCCATCATGCACGTTCTCGCCGGTAAAATCATAGGCGTATTCGCCCATGTTGAGCGCACCGACCAGCACGGCACCGGCGGCTTCCATCCGTTGGATCAACGTCGCATCCGCTGTTGCCGGCGGGCGGTCGCGGTTGATGCGCGATCCCGACAGGGTCGGAAGTCCCGCGATGTCGAACAGGTTCTTTACCGCGAACGGCACGCCCTTCAACGGCAGCGCCACGTCCGACGCATCCAGCGCTTCCGCCTTGGCCCGGGCCCGTTCGGCGGTGACCGCGGTGAACGCGTTGAGCACGGGATTGCGTTCCGCGATCCGCGCCAGCGCGGCTTCCACCGCCGCGACCGCGTTCATGGGCGGTACACCGGTGCGGGATCCGCCTCGTCCGGCAGAGGAAATTCATCGATCGACGCCGCGAGCCGCAACGTCACCGCCAGATTGGCCTTGATCGCCGGTTTCCAGGCGGGGTCGATCGGGATGGCCAGCAGTCTCGTACCGGCGTCGATCAGAATTTCCAGGTCGTTCATGGGTTTCTCCCGATCCAGGCCCGCCATCCGCCGAAGGCGGTGATATCCTCGGCACCCGTTACACCCTGTGCCTCGGCCAGGAAGCCGAGGCAGGGGCCATCGGTCAGCCGGACGGAACCGAAGCCGAGGGGTGGGGGCACCTGTGCCAGCAAAGCGCCGATCGCGGCCGTGGGCAGCGCCCAAACCTCACCCTCGATCGGCGCGCCGTCGGCGGCACGCAGCATGCCTGGACGGTTGCCGAGGGCGTAAAGCCGGTACGATGGTTCGGTGCGGGCGATCCGCACGAAGCGGCCTCCCAATCCGGTAATCTGGCCATTGAGCGGCAATCCCGCCATGTGCCCCCCCACGCAGAACAGCGCGGTTTCGTCGGCGGCGAGGGGATCGGGTTCGGCTGCCGGCGGCAGCGGCGTTGCTGTCGCACCCACCGTGGTCGCGAACGCCCGATGCACGACATCCGCTAAAGCGGCCAATCGTCCCTCGGACCATGCCGGCCCCACCAGCGTGACGCCCACGGGCAGGCCGTCCGCGCCGAAACCCGCCGGCACGGCAATCGCCGCGAGATCGCACAGGTTCACGAAATTGGTAAATGTTCCCAGCCGGCTGTTCGGGGCGATGGGGTCGTCGGCCAGTGCCGCCAGAGTTGGGCAAAATGGCGCGGTCGGCAGCAGCAACGCATCGCAGTCCGCGAACAATCGCTCGGCCAGCCGTCTTGCCTCGGCCAGTTTATGGAATGCGTCGAAGGCATCGACGGCGTTGCGCGCATGTCCGGCTTCCAGGATCGCGCGGGTGGTCGGGTGACATGCCGAACCATGGTCCGCTAAAAAGCCGCGCAAGGCCGACGTCCGTTCGGCGACCCAAGGGCCGTCGTAGAGCAGACGCGCGACTTCCAAAAATGGCCCGATATCGATTGGAGTGGCGCCCAGCAGCGCGGCGGCCCGGTCTGTCCCGGCAGCAACGTCCGCGGTGCACAGATCGCCAACCGACGCCACCCGCACCCGTATCGACGACGGCACGGCGCCGCGGCGCAAATGCGGAAAGGGCGCCCGCCGGGTATAGCAATCCGTATCGTCGAACGCAGCGATGACGCGCTGGACAGCCAGCGCCTCGTCTACCGACCGCGCGAAGACCGAAATCGTGTCGATCGAACGGCACGCCGGCACCATCCCGCGGCTGGACACGCTGCCCACCGTCGGCTTCAGCCCCACGACATGCCCGAACATCGCCGGCACCCGCCCTGAGCCGGCGGTATCGGTGCCCAACGCAAATGACACGATCCCGGCCGCGACGGCGCAGGCAGAGCCCGACGACGAACCGCCTGGCACCCGCGCCGGATCGAACACATTGCGCGGCGTCCCATAGGGGCTACGTACGCCCACCAGCCCTGTCGCGAACTGATCGAGGTTGGTCTTTCCGATCAGCACCGCCCCGGCATCGAGCAACAACCGAACGGTGGCCGCATTCGCCGCTGGCCGATACGCGAACGCCGGGCACGCCGCGGTCGTTTCCATTCCGGCAACGTCGATATTGTCCTTCACGGCGAAGGGCACGCCCCACAGTGGCCGCCCCATCGGACCTTCGGCCGCAAGCGCCGCGGCCCGTGCCAGGATCGTGTCATCCGGCAGCCGGGAAATCCACAAAGCGGGGTCGGCATGGGCGCGATCGGCGGCGATGGCGGCCTGTGCCGCCGCGATGGGATCGGCGACCGCCACGGTCATGGCGTGGCCGGCCAGGAGTGTCTGTTCATCTTGCCTCGCTCTGCCGTGTTAAGCGGCAGAAATCAAAGCAAATTACGTGCCAGAATTTGCTGTCGCGGTCAGCCCGCGACCATTCCCAGTACCTGCTCCAGCGCCCGCACCCGAGCGTACATCTTCATCGCCTTGTCGAGGCTGTATGTGTGTGCCGCGGCGTCGCTGCCCCAACAGCAGTCCCGTACAACGATCGTATCGAGGTCCATGTTGAACGCCTCCCGCACGCTGGTCTCGACCCCGCGATTGGTGGCGCCGCCGCCGATGATCACGACATCCCGCCTGAGCATGTGCAGCAATTCCCCGACCCCGGTGCCGTAGAACGCACTCGGGCGTCGCTTGAGGAACACGTGATCCCCCGGGAGCGGCGCGATCTCATCGGGGAATCCGGCCCCTGGTGTCCCCTCCACGCCGTTGGTGAGGGACGGGGTGCCGGTTTCCGTGGACAAATCCGTCGGCAGCAAAACCACATCGGCCCCGTCCACCCGGCTGACCGGTGTGGTGTAGATCACCGGTATGCCGGCCGAACGTGCCGCCCCGATCAAGCGGACCCAGGCATCCAGCACCGGTCGCATCGCCGCGCACCGGGCCGGATCGTCGGGCGTTACCTGGCGACGGCAGACGTCATACGCGATCAGCGCCGTACGCTTGGGGTCGATACGATCGGTCATTTTGCTTCCAGCTTGTCCTGGGTGCGCAGATCGAAGTCGGATGCATCGTGGCGTTCATGCAGTTGCGCGGCCGGATCGCCTTGCAGGCGATTGACGATGCGTCCGCGCCTCACCGCTGGACGGGCACCGATCTGGTCCGCCCAACGCTGCACGTTCTTGTAGTCCTGCACCGAGAGGAACTCCCCGCCGCCATAGAGCAGCCCCTTGGCCAGCCCGCCGTACCAGGGCCAGACGGCCATGTCGGCGATGGTGTATTCGGACCCGCCGAGGTACTCGTTTTTCGCCAGCCGCTGATCGAGCACATCGAGCTGCCGCTTGGTTTCCATCGTGAACCGGTCGATCGCGTATTCGATCTTGATCGGCGCATAGGCATAGAAATGCCCGAAGCCGCCGCCCAGATAGGGGGCGCTGCCCATCTGCCAGAACAGCCACGACAGGCATTCCGCCCGGGCCGCGCCGGTTTTGGGCAGGAACTCGCCAAATTTCTCCGCGAGATGCATCAGGATCGCGCCGGATTCGAACACCCGGATCGGCTCCGGTCCGCTGCGGTCGAGGAGCGCGGGGATCTTGGAGTTCGGATTGATTGCGACGAAGCCGCTGCCGAACTGATCGCCCTCACCGATCTTGATCAGCCAGGCGTCGTATTCGGCGCCGCTGTGGCCCTTCGCCAGCAGTTCCTCCAGCATCACGGTTACCTTCTGCCCGTTCGGCGTGCCGAGGGAGTAGAGCTGCATCGGGTGCTTGCCGACCGGGAGTTCCCGCTCGAACTGCGCGCCGGCGGTGGGCTTGTTGATGTTGGCGAAGCGGCCAAGGGCGGGCTTCGGTTCCCAGACTTTGGGCGGTACGTATTCGTCGGTCATGATCGGATCCTCCAGCGTGTTGGCGTCAGTCTAGTCGATCCCTCGGCTTGCGGATAGAACGGGGCCAAGCGGAGGAGACACGCATGCGTACGATCGACGTCCAGGTCCATGCTTACGAGCATAACCACCCCGGTCGGCCATGGGTCGGCAAGCTGCATGGGCCGCAATCGGCCAATTGCGAGGAAATGATCGCCGCGATGGACTCGGTGGGCGTCGACGGGGCGATCATCGTTTCGACCTTCAACCTCTACCGCTACGATCCCAGCTACGCGCTGCAATGCTATCGGACGCATCCCGAACGGTTCCGCGTGGTGAAGCCGATCGACGCGACCGATCCGGCGGTGGACGAAATCGTTGCCGACTGGGCGCAGACCAAGGGCGCGATCGGCGTGCGTCTGATGCTGCGCGACGAGCAACTCAGCGATCCCGCCGACCCGCGTTTGAACCGGGCGTTTGCCGCGGCCGGCAGGAACGGCCTGCCGGTGAATTTCCTGTGTTGGGGGCGGTTGGACGACGGTGCCAAGCTGGTGCGGCAAAACCCCGATACGGTGGTGGTCATCGATCACCTCGGCCTGTTGCAGCCGAACGAGCCACCGCCGTTCGAAAATCCCTGGGGCGATTTGCCGAAGCTGCTCGCGATGGCACAATATCCGAACGCTCGGGTAAAGATCAGCGGCGCGTGCACGCTGTCGCGCACCGGCGTCCCCGACGACGACAACTGGGGGCCGGTGCTGCGGATCATCGACGCCTTTGGCCTCGACCGCTGCATGTGGGGAACGGACTGGACCCGCACCAGCGGCATGCTGACCTATGAACAGGGCGTGGCCCCGTTCCGCACCACGACGCACCTGTCCGACAGCGACCGGGCGCAGCTGATGGGCGGCACACTGGAGAAGGTCTACAAGTGGTGAGCAATCCAGCCTTTTCGTTCGATCATGTCCACATCATCAGCGAGGATCCGCGTGCCTCGGCCGCGTGGTATGTCGACAAATTCGGCGCCACCATCGCCAAGGACACCGTAGCGCGGGGGGCACCGCAGATTTTCGTCGAGCTCGGCGGCATGACGATTCTGATCCGCGGACGCCGACCCGGGGAGGACCCGGTGCCGCCGCGTCCGATCCAGCCCTATTCGGACTTTTCCAGCCACAACGGCTGGGGAACCGATCATTTTGGGTTCATGTATCACGGCGACCTCGCCGCGTTTTGCGCGACGCTGGAGGCGAAGGGCGTCGCACTGCCGGTGCCCTTGAAAAAGGGCGTGGGCGGCAGTTTGGTGTGCTCTGTTTCGGCGCCGGACGGGGTCAGCATCGAGCTGATGCAAGCCTGATTGGTGCGCTTGTTGCGGCAGACCGCAAGATCGCCTCGAACACCTCCACCCCGTGCAGAATATCCGTCAACGGGGTCGGGAAGGGGCGTCCGGCGGCGATGCTCGCGGCAAACGCCTCCAACTCCGCCGTCAACATGTTGAAGCCGGGGGTTTCCACGACCGTCGGCGCTTCGGTTCGGAAATGGTCGCCCGGGATCGCCCGGATTTCCCGGTAGGTCGCCATCGGATGCCCGAGGATTTCCGCGAATCCGCCCGTGCCATAGGTCGCGAACCGATAATGCGGGGTGGCCGCGGTGGAACAGAACACCTGCCCGAGCGCCCCGGATTCAAACTGTAGCTGCACATGCGTGGTATCGTCTGCCAAGGCCACCGCCCTTCGCGACACGATCGCATTCACCGAAGCCACACGACCTAAAAGATCGATCATGCCGTCGACCAGATGCACCCCAATCGCCGTCATTGCGCCACCTGGTGCTTCGGCGGGCTGAGCGCGCCACGTTTCTGGTGTCATCGACAGCCCGTGCAGCGCGGTCTGTTCGGCGTTGACGGTCACGATCGTGCCGAACGCCCCGGACCGCACAGCGTCGCGCATACGGACCATCGAGGGATGGAAGCGCCGGTTGAACCCCACAGCGAGGACGATCCCCGCCTTGTTCGCCGCCCCGATCATGGCCTGCGCGTCAGCCAACGTCAGCGCGAACGGCTTTTCCACGAAGACATGCTTCCCCGCGGCGGCGGCACGCACCACTTGATCCGCGTGCAGGCTGTGCGGCGTTGCCAGCACGACCGCATCGATCGCGCCGTCGCGCAGGATATCGTCGAAATCCGCGGTCCATCGCAGATCGTGCTGCCGGCAGAACGCCGAGGCGGTATTGCCGTTACGGCTGTTGGCGGCGGTAAACCGAATCGCCGCGCTGCCCTGCACCGCGCCAACGAGATTCTGTCCCCAACGGCCTAGGCCGGCGATTGCCGCGCGTATCATCTTGTGCCCTCCTGCGCTCGGAGCACGACCATCGCATAGGGGAGAACATCGCACCATGAGCACTTTCGAACTGGTCTGGGATACCCGAAGCGGCGTGTCGGAATGCCCGACCTGGGACCCGGCGACGAGGCGGCTGCTGTTCTGCGACATTCCCGCCAAACGCATCCACGCGGTCAACGTCGACGACAACACGCGCACCACCTGGGACTTCCCGGAGGTGGTCGGCAGTTTCGGTGTCTGCCAATCGGGGCGCCTCGTGGTGGCGCAACGGCATCATGTCGTGCTGTTCGATCCCGCCAGCGGTGCGATCACGCCCCTGACCGGCAAGATCGATGAACCCGCCACCAACCGCCTGAACGATGGCAAGGTGGGACCGGACGGCGCCTTCTGGGTCGGCAGCATGGACGAGAATTCGCCCCGCCAGCCCCTTGGCGCGCTCTACCGGGTCACCGGCGACGGGAAGATCGAAAAGCGGTCCGAGGGCTACGCCGTATCAAATGGTCTGGCTTGGTCGCCCGACGGGCGGATCATGTATCATTCCGATTCGACCTCGGCGATCATCGAGGCCTGGGATTTCGATCCGGCCACCGGTGCCACCGCCAACCACCGCCAGATCGCCAAACTGACGAATGAGGACGGTCGTCCCGACGGCGCGGCGATGGACGTCGATGGCAACTACTGGTCGGCCGGCCCGTCCGCCGGCTGCATCAACTGCTTCTCGCCAGCGGGCCAGTTGCTGCACAAACTGCCGTTCCCCGTCCCCGGCCCGACGATGCCCTGCTTCGCCGAGGGATTCATGTATGTGACGTCCCTGCGCGAGGGAAAATCGGCCACCGTCCTTGCGGAACACCCCACGCTGGGCGGCTTGTTCCGTTGCCCCTCACCCGTGCGCGGTGCGCCCGTCGCGCTGTTCAGGGACGCCTAGACCGCGACCACGGGCTGGTCGGGAAAGGCCAGTTCGTGCCGGGACCGCCATTCCGGCCGGACGTAGTTGACGATCAGCGACCGGCGCAGCCCCGCGATCGGGCGGCGCGTGAAGCCGTGCCAAGTGTCTGCCCCCGGCACGAACATCAGCCCGTCGTTGAATGTCCCCGGTGCCCGGGACATCACGTTGCCCTTGGAGTCCATCACATCGGTGCCCCAATTCGCCGCATCGGGATGATCGGAGAGATACACCAGCAGCGTCAGCATCTTCGCGCCGATATCGGTGTGCGGTTCCAACCAGAATCCGTCGGTGTCCAGGCAGCACTCGATGCGCAGATACCCACCTTCCAGGCGCGTGCCGGTCATATCCTGCAAGAGCCCGACGGTGGCCTCGTCCTGGAAGGTGTCGGCGAGTTCCGAGCAGGCGGAAAACTGCTGACGGACGGCGGGTGAGACGAAGATACGTTGCTGGTTATGCGTCTCCCGCTTGCCCAGTGTGTCGCCGACGACCGGCGCGGGGAAGGGCAGTTCGGCGAATGCCTGTGCCAATTCGAACGGCAGCACGCCATGCGGCAACCAGTAGCGGTAGGGTGCGTCCGTACGCCGCGACTGCCGCAAAGCGCAGCGTACACGGCCACCGGCGGGGGAGAGC
>CAIRCM010000206.1 GCA_903877125.1 uncultured Acetobacteraceae bacterium
GCGGGAGGTTCTGGCGGGCATCGCCCCCGGCTGGACGTTGTATTACGATACTGGACCAAAATCCGAGACCACCGGCCCGCCGCCCGATACCGTGGCGGCCACCTGAGCTAAACCCAACGGGACCGCGACACGGCGGCCCCGCCATCCCCGATTCCTGCCTCCATACGAAACAGCATTCGCGTGCTTCCGGTGAAACTGTTTCGAAAGACCCCATTCTTATCAAGTTCCTCCGGCATGGAACTTGACAAATCAACGGCGGTAATTTCCGATACCGAAATCATAACAGCGGACGGATGCGAACGATGGCGGCTTACGCGGGCTTCGACACGGACATCTTCCCCGGCACCGACCAAATGACCTGGTTGCTTGCCAACACCAATCTGGTTTGGTGCGGATACTACCTGGCGCCGGCGCCCAGCCATGACGATGAAACCTGGATGGGCCAACGGGACGATTTGGCCGACGCCGGATGGGGCATCGCACCGGTCTATCTGGGGCAACAGGTTCAGGGGCCCGGCAGTAAAGTCATCACCGGCCCGCAAGGCACCACCGATGGAAACGACGCGGCCGCACTCATGACAGACGACGGGTTTCCGTCCGGTAGTTGCGTCTACCTCGATCTGGAAAACGGCGCGCCGTTCCAGTCGCCGCAAACCGATTACGTTGCTGCCTGGGTCGCCGCCGTGCAGGACGCCGGTTTTCAACCGGGTATCTACTGCTCGCACGGGATCGCCGCCGAAGTTCTCGCGCTCTGCCCCAGCGTCCGGATCTGGGCCTTCAATATCCCAACCACGGCCCTGACCGACACCACCGCCCTCGTCTATCCCACCCCCGAACCGGCCGGATCCGGCGTGCCCGGCGCCGTCGCCTGGCAGCGCATCCAAAATACCAACCTCCAGCTTCCCGGCGCACCGATCCCGGTCATGAACGTGGACCTCGATACCGCCCTTACCGCCGACCCCGGCGCACCGGACGCCGCCGAGGCTTGACGCCTCCGAACCGGCATGCCCCTCTCCCGTCAACGATCCGGTCGTTACGGGAGAGACCACATGCAAATCGGCTTCAACGCACCTACCTCCGGCCCCCTGATCGAACCGGATTCCCTCGCGAGCATCATCGTCGAGGGTGAAGCACTGGGCTTCGATTACGTCACCGTCAGCGACCATATCATGGTGCCGCGCAATCTGGACTCGAAATACCCCTACACCGACACAGGCGAATTCCCCGCCGGCACCCAGGCCGCATGGCTCGACCAGCTCGCCACCACCGCCTGGATCGCCGCTCTGACAAAGAAGATGCGCTTCGTCCTCTCGGTCATGGTCGTCCCGCACCGCCCGGCTGTGCTGACCGCGAAACTCCTGTCCACCATCGACCATCTGTCCAAAGGCCGCCTGACCTGCGGCATCGGCGTCGGCTGGTGCCGCGAGGAGTTCGAGGCCATCGGCGCCGCACCCTTCGACGATCGCGGCCACGTCACCGACGAATGGATGGCCGCCTGCACAGAACTCTGGACCGCCGAGGAACCCAAATTCGCCGGCAAATACGTCAAGTTCGACGACGTCCAATTCACCCCCAAACCCACCCAGAAACCCATTCCCATCTGGGTCGGCGGCGAAAGTGGCCCGGCATTGCGGCGCACGGTCAAATACGCCCACGGCTGGTACCCCGTCGGCACCAACCCGCAATTCCCCATGAACACCCTCGGCCGCTTCAAGAAGGGCCTCGAACGCTTCCGCGGCTTCGCCGAAAAAGCCGGCCGCGATCCCGCCGAAATCGCCCTCGCGTTGCGTGTCCTCGCCGCCCCCGGCCAGAAACCCCGTGGTTCCATCGATGGCGAAGCCGAGATGTTCACCGGTGGCGATGCCGACTGGGTCGCCGATATCCAGACCCTGGAAAGCCTCGGCGTCTCCTGCGTCGACGTCCGCCTCTTCGGCCGCGGCGGCGACACACTCGATGCCACGCTCGGCAACATGCGCCGGTTCAAGGACGGCGTGTTGGACAAGCTCGCATGACCAACGTCACCTTGGCCCGGCTGCTGTGGCAGGCACGTGAAAGCGGAACCGTCATCCGGGTCGAGGATATCGAGCCACCCGCCAGCGACGACGAAGCCCATGCGATCCAGGACGCGGCCGTGGCCCTGTCCGGTCACCCGGCGAGGGGCTTCAAGATCGGCTCCACCAGCCTCGAAGCCCAACGAGCCCTCGGCACCGACCGCCCCGGCGCGGCGCCCTTGCTCGCGCCGTTCGTGCATGACAGCCCCGCCGCCCTCGCGATCGTCCCCGCCCATGCACCGTTCGTGGAGGCGGAGTTCGCGTTTCGCTTAGGACACGACTTGCCCGCCCGCTCCGAACCTTACACCCGCGAGGACGCAGCAGCCGCGGTCGCCGGCGTCGCCGGCGCCATCGAGATCGTCGGCTCCCGATTTGCCGGCGGACTCTCCGGCAAGGGCCGGCGGCTGGTCACGGCGGACTTCGGCGCGAATATCGCCTTCGTCAGTGGCACTTGGCACACGGGATTTCCCCTCGAACAGCTCCCCGACCATCCCGTGCGGATGATGATCGACGGCGAGCAGCGCGGCGTCGGCACCGGCAGCCGAGCACTGGGCGATCCGCTGAACGTGTTGGTATGGCTCGCCAATTGGCAGTCGGCGCGCGGCCATGGTCTGAAAACGGGACAAATCGTGTCGACCGGCACCTGCACCGGACTCGATCCGGTCGCGCCAGGCAACCATGTGCGGGCCGATTTCGGCAGTCTGGGGATCGTCGAGATACAATTCACCTGATCGCCGCGAAAACAAGGATTCTCCCATGCCCACGTTCCGCCCAACCCCGGACTGCGAAATGTTCTACCGGGATGACGATTTCACCGATCCCTGGACCAAACCCGAAACCATCCTGATGCTGCACGGTAACGCCGAGAGCAGCCTGTCCTGGTACGCCTGGGCACCCAAACTGGCCCGCCACTACCGGGTGATCCGGCCCGATATGCGTGGCTTCGGCCAGTCCTCCCCCATGCCCCCGGAATATCCCTGGACCATGGACAGCCTGACCCAGGATTTCTGCGCTCTCATGGACCACCTCGGCGTCGACAAATTCCACCTCGTCGCCGCGAAGATCGGCGGCACCATCGCCCGAGCCTTCGCCGCCCGCCGGCCCGATCGGGTGAAAACGCTGAGCGTGATCGGCACACCGCCCCCCCTCCGCGTCGGGGTGAAGGAGCGCGTTCCCGAACTGATCGCTCGGTTGAAAGCCAACGGCGTCGAAGCCTGGGCGCTGGAAAACATGGGCACGCGATTGGGCTCGGACTTCCCCAAGGAAGGCGTCGAATGGTGGGGCCATTTCATGGGCCGCACCGCGCTTTCCACCCAGCTCGGCTTCATGGGCACCATCGCCTGCGCCGATATCCGGGAGGATCTGCCCAAAATCGCCTGTCCCACCTTGGTCGTCACCACCGAAAAGAGCGGCCTCGGCACGCCCGAGGAAACCCGCGCCTGGCAGCAGCAGATCGAAAATTCCGAATTGGTCGTGCTGCCCGGCGATTCGTATCATGTCGCGACCTCGCACGCCGAACCGGCGGCCGATGCGGTGCTGGCGTTTATTGGGAAGCACGGATGATCGTGACAGGAACCACGGCGGTTGTCGGTATCATCGGCAACCCAATCGTGCAGGTGAAATCGCCGGGGGCGATGAACCGGTATTTCGCGGATCACGCGCTGAACCACGTGCTGGTGCCGATCGAGATCGCCCCCGATGCGATCCCGAGCTTCATGACGATGGTGCGCGGCTGGACCAATTGCCGGGGCATCATCGTCACCGTGCCCTACAAGCAGGTCGTCGCGCCGCTGCTCGATGAATTGACCCCGCGCGCCGAACGGTTCGGCACCGTGAACGTCTTCCGACGGGACTCCGACGGTACCCTGTCCGGAGAAATGTTCGACGGTGTCGGTTTCATCGCCGCGGCCGCCCGCCATGGAGTCGATCCCCGGGGCAAGCGCGCCGCCGTGGTTGGGGCCGGGGGCGTGGCCTGCGCGATCGCGAACTCGCTGTGCGAGCATGACGTCGCGCATCTCGCCATCCAGGACCTGGACACCGCCAAACAGGACGCCCTGATCGGCAAGCTGCGTGCGGCTTTCCCGGCCACCGAAATCGTTGCCGGCGTCGCCGAGACCGCCAACCTCGATATTCTGGTGAACGGCACGCCCGTCGGCATGAACGACGACCCGCGCTTGCCGCTGTCCGACGCCGTGCTGTCCGGATTGTCCGGCCGCTGCTTCGTCGCCGACGTGGTGACCGCGCCGACCATGACGCCGTTTCTGACGCTCGCGAAACAGCGCGGTTGCGTCATCCAGACCGGGCTGGAAATGACGGAAACGCAGCTCGAATCGCTGGCCGCCTTCATGGGCGTCGCGGCGCCTTGAAACGCGGCATCGTCGTCTCGACCCTCGGCATCACCCAGACCCTGTCCTGGGGGTCGAGCTATTATCTGACGGCGGTGTTCGCCGACCCGATCGCCACGAGTCTGCACGTCTCGAAAACCTGGTTTTTCGGTGTCTTCTCGGGTGCGCTGCTGCTGTCCGGCCTGCTGGGGCCGCTGGCCGGGCGGATGATCGACCGGCATGGCGGGCGGGACGTGATCGCGACAACCAACGTCGTCTTCGCCGCCGGGCTGATCCTGCTGTCGTTGGCAAGCGGACCGGTCGGGCTGATCGCCGCGTGGGCGGTGATCGGCACTGCCATGGGGTTCGGTCTCTATGAGGCGTCTTTCGCCACCGTCGCCGGCCTCTACGGACGAGACGCGCGCAACGCCATCACCGGCATCACTTTGTTCGCGGGTTTCGCCAGCACCGTCGGTTGGCCGTTGAGCACCCTGTTCATCGATGAATTCGGCTGGCGCGGCGCCTGCCTCGCCTGGGCCGCACTGCATGTTCTGGTGGGCCTGCCGATGAACCGGTTCCTGGTGCCGAAAGCGCCCCCACCCGAACCGGTGGCAGCCGCTGCAACTGGGGAGTCCGGCGCGGTGTCCACGACCATGATCATATTGGCCGGGGTGTTCGCCGCGACGTGGTTCGTCTCTACCGCGATGGCCTCGCATCTGCCCCGTCTGCTGCAAGCCCTGGGCGCGACCCAAGTCGCCGCTGTCGCGGCTGCCGCTTTGGTCGGCCCAGCCCAGGTCGCCGCCCGCCTCGCCGAGTTCACCTTGATGCGCAAAGCCTCGCCTCTGCTGTCCGCTCGGGTTGCAACCGCCATGCATCCGATCGGCGCCGTGATCCTGGCCATCGTCGGGGCACCCGCGGCGGTGGCCTTCGTGATGCTGCACGGCGGCGGCAATGGCATCATGACCATCGCCCGCGGCACCTTGCCGCTCGCGCTGTTCGGGCCCGCCGGCTACGGCCTGCGGACCGGCATTCTCGCGATGCCAACCCGCATCCTGCAGGGCGGCGCACCGCTCCTCTTCCAACTGGTGCTCGACGACGCCGGCCCCTACGCCGCGCTTGCGCTGTCCAGCACCCTGATCGGGGTTTCATTCCTGCTGCTGCTGTTCCTCCGCCCGCCCCAGCGGTAACGTGCCCGCAACCCTATCGGAGGATACACCATGACCCAGGCCCTCACCGGCATCCGCGTCATCGACATGACGCACAATCAGGCAGGCCCGGCCTGTGCGCAGATTCTCGGCTTCCTCGGCGCCGACGTCATCAAGCTGGAGGAACCGAAAGGCGGCGACGTCGCCCGCACCAACATGCGCGACAAGGCCGACAGCGACAGCCTGTTCTTCCTGATTCTGAACGCCAACAAGCGCAGCCTGACCCTGAACCTGAAAACCGATGAGGGGAAAGCACTGTTCAAAAAGGTCATCGCCGAATCCGACGTGCTGCTGGAAAATTTCGGCCCCGGCGCCCTTGATCGGCTGGGCCTGGGATACGATGTATTGTCGCGGCTGAACCCGAGGCTGATCTATTCCACCATCAAGGGCTTCGGCACCTACGGCCCCTACAGCGGGTTCAAAAGCTTCGAGCCGATTGCCCAGGCCATGGGCGGCGCGATGTGCGTCACCGGCACCGCCGACGGGCCGCCGACTTTCAATTTCCCGGCGATCGGCGATTCCGGTACCGGCATGCACATGGCCATCGGCATCCTCGCGGCGCTCCAGCAGCGGCACACGACGGGCAAAGGCCAGCACGTGGAAGTGTCGATGCAGGATGCGGTGGTCAATCTGATCCGCGTTTCGTTGCGCGACCATCAGCGCTACGGCCACCCGCCGGTGCGATCCGGCAACCAGTTGGGCCGTACCGTGCCCGGCACGACCTTCCCCTGTGCGCCGGGCGGACCGAACGACTACGTCTATATTTTCTGCCAACCGCAGATGTGGAAGCCCTTCGTCGACGCGCTGGGTCAGACGTCTCTGCTGGACGATCCCCGTTTCGCCACCGCCGAGGCACGTTGGGAAAACAAGGCCGCTCTCGAAAAGATCGTTACCGACTGGACGATGGCTCGGACGAAACACGACGTGATGAAGGTGCTGGGCGATGCCGGCGTGCCCTGCGGCGCCTGCCTCGATACCGGGGAGGTTCTCGCCGATCCGCATCTGCGCGAGCGCGAAATGGTGCTGGACATCGATTATCCCACCCGCGGCGTCTATCAGACCGTCGGTTCGCCGATCAAACTGTCCGATTCACCCGTGACGGTCACCCGCCCGCCGTTGTTGGGCGAGCATTCCGTGGATTTGCTGGCTGAATTGTGCGGTGTTTCCGCGGACGATGCGAAGGCGCTGCAAGCGAAAGGCGTTATCTGAACCGATCAATCGGCGGTAGGCGGTAAGATTCAAACACAGACGACACGGACTTCCGGACGGGGTCGCCCGATGGCGTCTCAGCTCAGGCGGCTTCGGCCACGCCCTCCCGGCTCGCCCGCACCTTGTCGACCCGCCGTCCCTCCATCTCCAGCACCTCGAACCGCCACCCCGCGAACACGATCCGATCCCCGGCGCGCGGAACCCGCCGTAACAGTGCGAGAATAAGGCCAGCGAGCGTGTGGTAGCTGCCCTCGGCCGGCAGATCGGGCAGCGAAAGCCGGGATTTCACTTCATCGACCGGCATCATGCCGTCCATCATGAGCATCGTCTCGCCATTTTCACCGGTGCCGACGGCGTCCGACTCCGCATCGGTCGGATCGCCGACGATCGCCTCCAGCACGTCCGCGGCAGTCACCACGCCCTCGAAACTGCCGTACTCGTCCATGACCAGCGCCAACCCGAACACGTCGGATTTGAGACGCTCCAGCGCGTCCAGGGCAGTGACTGTATCAGGCACGATAATCGGCTGACGCAGCGCGTTGCCCAACGACAATTCGCCGCCGGATAGGATGCCGTCCAGCAGGTCCTTCGCCTGCACGATGCCCACCACGTTGTCGACCGACCCCTCGCAGACCACGAAACGCGAATGCGGCGCGGCCTTCAACGCCAGTGCGATGTCCTTCGGCGGGTCGGTCCGGTCGATCCAGGCCAGTTCCGTGCGCGGGGTCATGATCGCGCGCACCGGCTTGTCGGCCAGACGCAGCACGCGGGCGATCATGTCGTGTTCCTCGACCTCCAGCACGCCCGCCTGCGCGCCCTCGGCCAGCAGCATTTTCAGCTCTTCTTCCGTCACCGACTGCTGCGGCTGACGGTGGATACCAAGCAGGCGCAGGATCAGCCCGGAGGATCGGCCGAGCACCCAGACCGCCGGGGAGACGATCCGCGCCATCGCGCCGATCGGCCTAGCGACACGGGCCGCGGTCAATTCGGGGTTCCGCAGTGCGAGGTGCTTGGGCACCAGCTCGCCGATGACCAGCGTCAGATAGGTCGTGATCAGGACGACGACCGCAAGGGCAATCGTTTCCGCGTACGGGGCCAGTAAGGGTACGGTTTCGAGCCAGGCCTGAAAGTGGCCAGCGATCCGCGCACCGCCAAACACACCGGTGAACACGCTGACCAGCGTGATGCCCACCTGAATGGTCGGCAGGAAGCGCTGCGGGTCCTCGGCCAGGATCCGTGCGGCCTGTGCGCCCGGCACGCCCTTACGTTCCAGCACCGCGAGGCGTGCCCGGCGGATCGAGACCAAAGCCAGCTCGCTCATCGAGAACAACCCGTTCAGCAGGATGAGCAGTAGGACAAATAGGATTTCGAGACCGGTTCCCATGCGTGGCTTGTAGCACGGGTGGGGCAAAGATGCGAACATACCATTGCGTTCTGAGAATTATCTTGTTTTTTGACCGTGGGGTGTGGTTTGTTAACCATTATCCGCCCACCGGAGAGCCCCCATGCAAACCGCCCGTACCGCCGACATCATCCCCTTCCCCCAGCGTAATGCCCTGGAAAACAACGGTAATGACCGACTGGCGAACGCCCTGACCGCCCTCGATATCGCCGTGGCCGAGCAACGGGCGGCCGTCGCGGCGTGGCGTGAATCGTTAACGGAACTCCGTGGTGTCGTGAACGGCCTCGGCGCCGGACTGTCGAATTATCAGGCCAGTCTGAACCGCCTCGGTGCACAGGTCGCGGACCTGAACAGCGACGCCAAGGCCATGGAGCACTGGGCCGACACCGTGCTTGCCTCCAAAGCCTAATTCCGGCTTCGTGCGGGGCAGGAGGACACCCCGCATGCCCAACACCGACCTGATCGCGACCTTGCGCGCCGCCCGCGTGGTCCCGGTCGTCCGCACCAGCACGGCGGCACGCGCCGCAACGGCCGTGAGTTGGCTGCGCGATGCGGGAATCCGCATCTTTGAAATTACCATGACGATCCCGGACGCCCCGGCGCTGATCCGCGAACTGGCGTCCGACCCCTCTCTCCTGATCGGCGCCGGCACCGTCCCGGATCGGGCATCGGCGGCGATCTGTCTGGCCGCCGGCGCCCGCTTCATCGTCGCACCCTGGATCGATCCAACGCTCTCCGCCCCCTGCCGAGACGCCGGCGCCGCTTTGATGCTGGGCGCGCTGACCCCCACAGAGGTACGGGCCGCGCTGGCCGCCAACGCCGACGTGGTAAAAATCTTCCCCGCGTCCTCCGTCGGCGGCCCCGCGCATATCAAGGCCCTCGCCAGCGTGCTGCCGCACGTCCCCTTCTGCCCCACCGGCGGCGTCGAACCGGGCAACGTCGCCGCTTTCCTGTCCGCCGGCGCCGCCTTCGTCGGCATGGGCGGCGCCCTCGTCGATGAAAAGCGCATCGCCGCCGGCGACCGAGCCGCCATCCAGGCCGCCGCGCGGCAAGTCCTCGCATGACCGTCGATCTGCTGTGCATGGGCGAGCCGATGCTGGAATTCAACCAGTTGCCACCCAACCCCGATGGATCCCAGCATTATCTGGAGGGACATGGCGGCGATACCTCCAACGCCGCGATCGCCGCCGCGCGGCAGGGGGCTTCGGTCGGGATGATCGCCGCCGTCGGGCAGGACATGCCCGGCGACAGTTTTATGCGTCTGTGGAAACGGGAGGGTGTGGATACGTCCTGCGTCGTTCGCTCCGACCGGGCGCAGACCGGCGTGTATTTCGTGACCCACGATACCCAGGGGCACCACTTCCTCCATTACCGAGCCGGATCGGCAGCGGCGATCTATGCCGCCCCCGACGTCCCGGCAGCCGCGATCGCCGCCGCTCGGATGCTCTACGTCTCCGGCATCAGCCAGGGCATTTCCGGCTCCGCCTGCGACGCGGTGTTCGCCGCCATCGACATCGCCAAACGGCATAAGGTTGCCGTCGCCTACGACACCAACTACCGGCCCCGCCTCTGGCCACCCGCCCGAGCCGCCGCCGTCATGCACGCCGCCATCCGATCGGTCGACTATGCCATGCCGGGGATCGAGGACGTCCGAACCCTGACCGGCCTGACCGAACCCGAAGCGATGCTGGATTTCTATCTTGGCCTCGGCCCGCGCGCGGTGATCCTGAAAATGGGTGAGGCCGGCGCCTGGGTCGCCACCCCCGAACGCCGCACGCTGGTACCCGCGTTTCCGGTCGAGGCCGTGGACGCGACCGGGGCCGGGGACACCTTCTGCGGATCGTTCCTGGCCAGGATACTCGCCGGCGATGCTGTCGAGGACGCCGCGCGCTACGCATCCGTGGCGGCGGCATTGAAATGCACCGGCTACGGTGCCGTTGGCCCGATCCCGACAGCGGCAGCGGTTCTCGCGTCTATGCGGCGGTAAGCGGCCGCCGCCGTATATCCGCGCGCACGTAACGGAAGTTCAGCACGGCCGGATCGGCCACCACCGGCCCCGGCGCGATCGCCACGATCACCCGTTCCGCCCAATCGCCGAAATCCGCGCGGAAATGCACCGACGATTTCAGCGCCAGGATCGAGCACGACGACGGCTCCACCCCCACATGCCGGATGATCGCCTGATCCAAAGCCTGCATCTTGCGCGACGACACGATCACACGCACGCCCTCGATCGAGATCAGCGCGGTCGGCCCCAGATTGCCGGGGTTTCCGGCCCCCATCGGGCCGGTCAAGGTGAATACGCCGTCGGTCAGCTTTTCCACCGTGGCCACACACGCGAACGGCATGCCATCCGATTTGCCGCCCAGCGACAGGTGAACCGAAGCGCCCACCCCCGCCGCATGGCAGGTGGCCGCGCTCTCCGAGTCATTGATCAGACACACCAAGGCGTTTTTCGCCCTCTGCTTGACCAGCTCGGCCAGCAACTCGGTCGTATCGCCATGCCCGCCGCCACCGGGATTGTCCTGCGTGTCGGCGATGACCACGGTGCCATGGCCGACCCGCGCGGCCGCTGTCACCGCCTCGGCCGAGGGCAACGTGTCCTGCACGAAATCCCGCTCCCGCCCGGCGACCAGCGCCGCGAAGGCATCGGCCTTCGCATCGGCAGCGGCCTGCGTGTCCGCGTAGCACGCAACCGCCGGTCCGCAGTCGGCGAAATCGGCATAGGGGAAGCCGAAGCACCAGGCGAGTTCGGCCACGCCTTGCGCCATCGCCGCCCGTGCGGCCATCACCTCGGACATCGGCGGCATCAAGGTGCATTGGCTGCCGAGAGGGATCCAGAATCCGAGTTGGCGGAAGGCGCGAAACCAGGGGCCAGGCCGGCCGATCCGTTCCAGCAACAGCCGCATCGCCTGCGCGCCGGCCGCTTTCATATCCACCTGGGGGTAGGTCCGGAACGGCACCGCCGCATCGGCCCGCTGCACCATGGCGGCTGTCAAATTCGCATGCGGGTCCAGACTGATCGTGATCGGCAGATCGTCCCCGACGATCGCCCGCACGCGACGAAGCAACTCGCCCTCCGCATCCGGAAAGGACTGGACGACGGCAGCGCCGTGCAAGTCCAAATAGAGACCGTCCAGCGATCCCGCGTCCAGCGCCTGCGACAGCCCGGCGCAGATCAAGGCTGACAGTCGCTCGAACGCTTCATCCTCGACCGGGCCAGCGGGATTGGCGAAGGCCCAGGCCAGCGGCACCAGCGCCACACCGGCTTCCTCTCCCACCGCAATCGCCCCGGCGATCGGGGCCAAGGTCGTCCGCAGGCCGGAGATCACGCCTTCGCCCACCTGCATCGCCGGTAATCCGCCCGGATTGCGGAAATCGGCATAGGTGGTGGGGCGCGGCGCGAAGGAGTGGCTTTCGTGCAGAAAGCCGCCGATGGCGATGCGCATCCCTATTTCACCAGGTTGCCCGGCGTCCGTCCGCCAAGCACCGCGTCAATGCCATCCAGCACCAGATGGCCCATCGCATCGCGTGTTTCCGTCGTCGCGCTCCCCAGATGCGGCAACAGCACCACGTTCTCCAGCAGGCGATATTCCGGGTTCATGCGCGGTTCGCCTTCGTAAACATCCAGACCGGCGGCGGCGATGTGGCCGGTGCGCAGTGCCGCGATCAGCGCGGTATCGTCGACCAGTGTGCCCCGCGCCGCGTTGGCCACGATGGCGCCCCGCGGCATCGCGGCGATCCGCTCCGCATTCAGCCAATGCATCGTGCCGGCGCCGCCCGGGGCATGCAGCGACAGCACGTCGCAGATCGGTAGGAACGTCGAGTCGGATGCGTGGAATATCGCACCCGATTCCAGCTCGGGCGGCATGCGCGCGACATCATGATAGTGGATTTCCATGTTGAACCCGTGGGCCATGCGGGCGAGTTCCCGCCCGATCCGCCCCAGCCCAAAAATCCCCAGCCGTCGCCCGGACACCAGCGTGCCCATCAATTGCGTCGGCGCCCAGCCCGCCCAGCCGCCGGAACGCACCAGCCGCTCTCCCTCGCCTGCGCGACGCGCGGCCGCGAGTATCAGCAGCATCGCGCATTCGGCGGTGGCCACGCTGAGGACATCGGGTGTGTTCACGACCGCGATCCCCCGTGCCCGGGCAGCGGCGACGTCGACATGATCGTAGCCGACGCTGAACGTGCCGATGACCTTCACCGTGTCGGGCAGGGCGCCGATCAGTTTCGCGTCGAACACATCGCCTGGACAGCAGATCACAGCGTCCGCGCCGACGGCCTGTGCCGCGACATTCTGCATCGGCGTGTCGGATGCGGTGAGCCGCGCGTCGAACGCCTTGGCGGCGCGGGCTTCGATGGCGGGCGGCAGGCGGCGGGTGACCAGAAGAGTCGGCATGGGAAATCCTTTATGTCCAGAGCGGATCGATCGGCCCTTTGCCGGCGAGCACCGACGCAATGTTGTCCAGCGCGCGATAGCCCATGGCGTTGCGCGTTTCCTTCGATGCGCTGCCGACATGCGGCGCCAGCACCACGTTTTCCAGCGCCGCGAAGCGCAGGTCGTAATCCGGTTCGGACCGGAACACGTCGAGCCCGGCGGCGAACAGCTTGCCGCTGGTCAAAGCGTCGACCAGCGCGTCCTCATCCACCAGCCCGCCGCGCGAAGCATTCACGAACACCGCGCCGTCCGGCAGCAGCGACAGCGTACGGGCGTTGACGATCTTGTCGGTCGCCGGCCCGGCGGGCGCGTGCAAGGACAGGAAATCGCAATGCGGCAGCATTTCCTCGAATGTCGCGCAGTAGGTGGCACCGAGCTCCAATTCCGGCGGCAGGCGGGTGCGCGCGTGATAGAAAATCTCCATATCGAACCCGCGCGCCCGCTGCGCCATCGCTCGGCCGATACGCCCCATGCCGAGGATGCCAAGCCGTTTGCCGGTGACGCGAACGCCCAAAAGATCGCCCTGGCCGATGCGGTAGCGCCAGCCCCGGCGCATGATCCGGTCGTATTCGGCACCCCGGCGCGCGGCGTCGAGCAGCAGCATGAAAGCGAAATCCGCCGTGCACTCGGTCAGTACGCCCGGAGTGTTCGTGGCGATCATCCCGCGTGCCTTCGCGGCGGCGACGTCGAAATGGTCGTAGCCCACGCTGATCGTGGCACCGACCTTCACGCACGCCGGCAGCGCGGCGACGGCCGCGGCGTTTAGCGGCAGGGTGTTGGTGAAGGCGATGGCATCGGCCTGATGGGCGGTCGCGGCCTCGATCATTTCCGGAACGGTCATGTCGTTCGGGCCTGGGGCGATGATGGCGTCGAAATCGGCACGCGCGCGGGCAACCACGTCCGTTGGTACCAGACACCCCAGGATCAGCTTGGTTTTCATTCGGTTGGACTCCCGGGTTCCCGGTTGACGTTACCGCTATCATTGCCCGTGCCGGCGGCATTGGGGAAGGGGAGGGGCCTGTTTGTCGAAAACCGCTCCAACCTTCCTTTTGCCGGCAGCTATCCTATATTCGAGCCATGGACCTCGATTTCAGCGAAGACGAAATCCGCCGCTACTCCCGTCACATCCTGCTGCAGCAGGTCGGCGGCATTGGGCAGGCGAAGCTCAAGGCCGCCAAGGTGCTGATCATCGGCGCCGGCGGGTTGGGCTCGCCTTTGGCGCTTTACCTCGCCGCGGCAGGTATCGGCACCATCGGGCTGGTGGACGACGACCGCGTCGAAATCTCCAACCTTCAGCGCCAGATCGCCCATACCACCGCGCGCATCGGCATGCCGAAAGCGCTCTCTGCGGCCGAAGCCGCGCGCGCCATCAACCCCGACCTGACCATCGTGCCGCACGAATGCCGTCTGACGCCGGACAACGCCCTCGACCTGATCGGGCAATACGATCTCGTGTGCGACGGCACGGACAATTTCGGCAGCCGTTTCCTCATCGCCGATGCCTGCGCATTGGCGAAGCGCACGCTGGTGTCCGCGGCGGTCCTGCGGTTCGACGGCCAGCTCTCGGTGTTCAAGCCGCATGAAGGCGGGCCGTGCTATCGCTGTCTTTACCCCGAACCGCCACCCGATGGGGCGGTCCCCTCCTGTGGGGAGGCCGGGGTGCTCGGCGCCGTGACCGGGGTGATGGGCACTCTCCAAGCCACCGAGGTGCTGAAGGAAATCATGGGAATCGGGGATACGCTGTCCGGCCGGCTGCTGGTCTGGGACGCGCTGGAGACACGGTTCCGGACGATCAAGCTGCGCCCCGACCCGCGCTGCGCGCTGTGCGGCCCCGACGCGACGATCAAGAACCTGTCGGCACACGCCTCCACCACCGGGCCGGCCTGTGCCATCTGACACGCAGCCCCCGACGCTCGGCATCCTGCTGATCTCGGGCACCCACGAGCGCGCGCACTATGCCTTCGTGATGGCCGCTGGTGCCGCGGCGCTGGGGCGCGATGTCGTGCTCTTCGCCACCAACGCGGGATGCAGGGCGCTGCTGACCGACTGGTCCGGCCTGACCGATGCCGGGCGGGATCGGCATGTGCGGGAAAGCGGTGTCGCCGGCTTGGCGGAATTGCGGGAGGCTGCGCTGGAGCTCGACGTTCGCATGATCGCTTGCGAGGCCGGTCTGCGGGCCGAGGGTATCGACCGGGCCGGCCTGCTGTCGCGCACCGAGGTCGCCGGCGTCGCGACATTTCTCGAAGCCGTTGCCGCCGGTCAGATTGTCACGCTCTGACAGAGGTTTGCCGGCCAAGATGCAACCTGATAACGGTTGTGGGAAAGGTGGCTCCATGCGTGCTTTCGCCCGCCCTTTTGTGATCGGAACAGCGTTGGCGGTCCTGTTGTGGACGCAGGCCGGTATGCACGCGTCCGCTGCGGCGCCCGACAGCAAAACAACGCCCGCGCCGGCAGCCAAACCTTCCGACCCCAACGCGCCCCCGCCACCGAAATTGCCGCGCTTCGAATCGCTGCGTTCCAACGATGTCCGGCTGCGGATTGGCCCGGGCAATGGATTTAAGATCGATTGGGTCTACAAGCGTGCCGAGTTACCCGTTGAAATCGAACGCGAGTACGGAATTTGGCGCGCCATCCGTGACGTCGACGGGACCCAGGGCTGGGTCAGTCAGGCGAATCTGTCGACGCGGCGCACGTTGATCGTGCAGGGCGCCGACGCCACCCTGCGCGACGACCCCGATGACAAGGCAGAGGCCGTCGCGATCCTCAAGCCCGGCGTGATCGGGCGGATACGCTCCTGCCCAAAGGACTCCGACTGGTGCCAGGTGCAGGTCGCCAATCACAGCGGCTATCTGCGGCGGGGGCAGTTCTGGGGCACCCTGCCAAATGAGGAGATCGGCGCACCATGACCGCGGACGGACAATCCGACGATGCCATTCGCGCGGCGTTCGCCGGAACCCGCCGGATCGCGCTGGTCGGCGCCTCGGCCAAGCCATGGCGCGCGTCGCATGAGGTGATGCGATTCCTCCTGGACCGGG
The DNA here is from genome assembly GCA_903877125.1 of uncultured Acetobacteraceae bacterium. Classification (GTDB taxonomy): domain Bacteria; phylum Pseudomonadota; class Alphaproteobacteria; order Acetobacterales; family Acetobacteraceae; genus Rhodopila. The sequence goes on from CAIRCM010000206.1 coordinate 15,668, forward strand.
GCTTCGACGTCGTCCCGGTCAATCCTGTTCTGGCGGGCCAGACCATTCATGGCCAAACGGTCGTCGGCAGCCTCGCCCAGGCTGGCCCCCTGGAAATGGTCGATGTCTTCCGCAACGCTTCCCATGTCGGGCAACTCGTCGACACCGCGATCGGACTGGGCGCCAAAACCATCTGGATGCAGTTGGGGGTCATCGATCAGTCCGCCGCCGAACGTGCCCGACTGGCCGGGATCGCGGCGTTCATGGATCGCTGTCCTGTGATCGAGGACCGGCGCCTTGGCCTTTTTTCCCATTGAAGTCGCCAACCGGAAGGGCCATTTTGCTTGCGGCTTGAGGTCGACCCACCGGACCGGCCAGTGGACCTGAAGGTACCCAACATGACCAACGAAGAACGCGACATTATCACCCAGTACATCGCCCGGATCGGTGGTGCGCCGCGCGCGCCCCAAACCGGCCTGTCGACCGGATCGGTGCCCGCCACGACGGCACCGCTGCCCCCGATCGATCGCGATGCCGATATGCTGATCGGCAATCTGTTCCAGCAGTATCCCGAGGCGAAATATCGCCTGACCCAGACCGCCTTCGTGCAGGAGCACGCGCTGGTCGAGGCGCAGAACCGCATCCAGCGGCTCGAATGGGAATTGCAACAGACCCAGCAGGCGCTGCAACAGGCGCAGGCCGCGGCGCAACAGGCCGCGCAGCAGCGTCCCGCGGCACCGCCCGCGTCCGGTGGCATCTTCGGCGGGTTGTTCGGTGGCACCCGGGCCCAGGCCGCGCCTCCGCCACCGCCGCAACCCGCGTGGAACCAGGGCGGCGCGCCGCAACAGGCTTACGCGCAGCCGGTCTACCAGCAGATGCCGCCGCCCCAGCCGCAATACGCGCCGGGGTATCAGCAAGGCATGTTCCAGCAGCGACCGGGCGGCGGGTTCCTGTCCTCGGCCCTGACCACCGCAGCCGGCGTCGGTGGCGGCATCCTGGCGGCCGAAGCGATCACCAGCCTGTTCTCCGGCCATCACGGCGGCGGGATGATGGGCGGTATGGGCGGCGGCATGATGGGTGGCATGGGCGGCGGGATGATGGGCGGCGCGTTCGGCGGCGGCTATGACGAGAGCATCCCGGCGGCAAGCCCCTGGGGCGGCGCGCCCGGACCCAGCTATGGCGGCCAGCCCGAGAGCGCGTGGGGCGGTGGCGGCAGTGACCCCGGCTATGTCGATAACGGCACCTGGGACCAATCGTCCTCCGGAGGTCAGTCCTCATGGTCCGACAGCAGCAGCGGCGGCGACAGCAGTTGGGACTCCAGCGGTGGCAGCGACTCGGGCAGCTGGGGCTCCGGCGGTGACTCCGGTGGCGGCGGGTCGGACGATACGTTCTAAACCTCGACGTCGCGCTTGTTGATGCCGCTCGCCGACTGGTTCAGCACGGACGAGTGGCAAGCTATTGGCCTTACCCTGGTCGTGGCAGCCCGGGCCGTCATGTTCGGGCTGCCGCTCGCTTTGGGACTGGCGTTTGCTTTGTCCCGGTGGCGGTTTGCCGGCCGGGGCGTGCTGGATACCCTGACCTATCTCCCGTTGGTCCTGCCGCCGGTCGTGGTCGGCTGGATGCTGTTGTTGCTCTTCGGATTGCATGGGCCAATCGGCGCGGCCTTGCACGACTGGTTCGGCATCCGGCTGGTATTCACTCGGGCCGGCGCTATCCTCGCCTGCGCCACGATGATCCTGCCATTGATGGTGCGCACCATCCGGCTGTCGCTGGACGCAGTCGATCCCGGTCTGGAGCAGGCCGCCCGGACTTTGGGGGCCGGGGCTTGGGACCGGTTTCTCACCATCACCCTGCCTTTGGCCGCCCCCGGCGTACTGGTCGCCGCGATCACCGGTTTTGCCGCCGCGCTGGGGGAGTTCGGGGCGGTCATCACCTTTGCCGCCAATATTCCCGGCCAAACCCAGACCCTACCCCTGGCCATCTTCAGCGCGCTGCAAAGCCCGGGGGGCGAGGCGGTGGCCGGCCGGCTATCCCTCGTATCCGTCGCCCTGGCCGTGGTCTTCCTCACCCTCGCCGAGCGGCTCGGACGCCGTTTACGCGCCCGGGTGGGGCGATAGTTCTTCCGGTGTCGCCGCGATTCCCCGCGCACGCAGCCAGGCGCTAAACCCGGGATGGGCGGTCAGGACGCAGAACGGGATCGCCAGGGGCAGCCCCCCCGCCAAAGGCAGCGCCCAAAGCAGGGTGTGCCAGCCGGCACTGGCGAAGGCGGCGAAGGCGAGCAGACCCAGTATCGTATGCGGCCATAGCAGCCTCGTCGCTTCCGTCCAGCTGACGCCGCGATCGGACCGGTTTTGCGGCAGCCACGTCGGCCGCATCCCCAGCAGTAGCCGCATTGTGGTGCCAGTCTTGCTGACCACCGAGATCGCGTCGTGCAACAGGCAAAAAACCGTCTCCGCCGCTATGCCGGCCAGCGCTTGCGCCCTGCCGCCATAGCGTTCCGGCCGAACCACGACCTGAACATAACCCAGCAGCTTGGGCGCGTAGATCGCGCCAGCCCAAGCCAGCATAACGGCCAGAACCCGACCGGCGGGAAACGGGGAAGCGGTGTCCGTCACGGCGGCGACGGCGGCACCCGCGAGGATCGCCAGATAGAACGGCGTGCAACCGAACAGCAACATCGCCTGCAGCAACTGCCAGCGCCCCATGGGTCGCAGGCCGGGCGTCCCGAGCAAATGCCGGTATTCGAGGTTGCCGGCGAGCCAGCGCAACTCGCGGCGTGTGAACTCCGGCAGTGCGGGCGGGTTGGCTTCGAAGGAGCCGTCCTCCTCCGGCAGCAGGCGGACGCCCCAGCCGGCGCCGGCGAGCAGCGCGGCCTCGACCTGATCGTGCGAGAGGATCGGGCGGCCGGAGGGCAGCAGCGGCAGGCGGCAATGTTCCCGAAACGGGGCGATGCGAACGATGGCGTTGTGGCCCCAGTAGCAGCACTCATCGCCCTGCCACCAAGCCATCGCCGCCGCCCAGGTCCGCATGCCCGCGCGCATGCCGAACTGGAACAGGCGTGGGAAGGCGTTGATGGCGGGCAGTCCCACAGTCAGATGCTGGACGATGGCGAGGTGGGGATTTTCATCCATCTCGCGGGCCAGCCGCAGGACCGCTTTCGCCGACATCTTGGAATCGGCGTCCAGCACGAGCATGGATTCGAAACCATCCGCGTGGTGGTCGAGGAAATCCATGATGTTGCCGGCCTTGAAACGGGCATTGTCCGAACGGCGGCGATAGCGGATCCGATTGGGGTAGGCGACCTGGAAGGCGGCGATCGCCGGTTCCTCCGACGCATCGGTACTGTCGGACAGAATGAACACGGTGAAGCGGTGCCCATGACCTGTGACATCGAGCGCGTCGAGCAACTGCCGTAGCGGTGGGATGACGATTCCCATGTCCTCGTCGCGGATCGTGACCGCGATCGCGATGCGGGTTGCTTCGGCCGGGCAGGGTCCGGCGGGCGGTGGTTCCCGCCAGGGCGCTGCCAGAAACCCGGACACACCATTCGTCAGGCACATCCCCACCCAGAGCGAGGCCAGCGCGAACCCGCCCATCATCGCCATTTTCGGCAGCGTCCAGCCGCCGGGCGCCAGAGCACGCGCCATCAGCCACGACAGAAGGACCGCGGTCAGCAGCGTGCTACAGGCGACAATCAGGCGGCGGCGCTGCATGCGGGTTTCTCTCGCGATCCATGGCCTGTATAGCCCGGCCCATGCAACAACGCGCGGATCCCCTCATCGCCGTGGTCCTTTCCCCTCGGGAGGGATTCGGCCCGGCCCGCACCGGCGCCATCGGCCTGCTGGCGCGTCGGCTGGTCGCGACCCCGGGCTTCCGCACCGTCATCTATGGCGGGGAGCAGGACGGGCCGGTGTTTCCCGGCATCGATTTCGTCGCTTTGAAGCCGACGATCTGGTGGCCCGGCCCGACCAATGTCCGATTCGCCATCAGCGTCGCGAAGGCATTGCGCCGCGATCCACCGGCGCTGGTGGAAGTGCATAACCGGCCCGAGATCGCCCTGGCCATTGCCGCCCGGCTGCCGGGCGTGCCGGTCACACTGATCCTGAACAACGACCCCCGCGAGATGCGCGGTGCTCAGACCCCAGCCGAGCGGACGGCGATGTTGGATAAGCTGGCGCTGGTGATGACGTCGTCGGACTACCTGCGGGGACTCGTCCTGGAGGGTGTCGAGAACCCCGAACGGCCGCCGGTGGTGCTGCCGAACTGCCTCGATCTGAACGAGCTGCCGCCGCCCCGGCCCCGGGAGCGGTTGATCCTGTTCGCCGGCCGGGTCGTGGCGGAAAAAGGTCCCGACGCCTTCGTGCTGGCCTGTGCCGCGGCGTTGCCACACTTGCCGGGCTGGCATGCGACGGTGATCGGCGCCGACCGGTTCCGCGTGGACAGTCCCGAGACAGCCTTCCTCCAGCAGGTCCGCGCGGCGGCGGAGCGGGCGCCGGTATCCATGGCGGGCTATCGCGACCATCCCGAGGTTCTGGACATGATGGCGAAGGCCGCGATTGTGGTAGTGCCGAGCCGCTGGCCGGAGCCGTTCGGACTGGTGGCGCTGGAAGCGATGGCGAGCGGCGCGGCATTGGTGTGTTCCCCGCGCGGCGGGTTGCCGGAGGTTGCGGGCGAAGCGGCAATCTATGCCGATCCGGACAAAATTGAGGATATCGCCGCGGCGCTGCGCAGCCTCGGGCGGGATGAAGCGCGGCGGAACCAGTTGGCCGCGGCGGGGCGGGTTCGGGCCCGGCAGTTCGATCTGCCAATTGTAGCGGAGCAGTTGGCGGGGTTGCGGCGCGGCATTTTGGGATGAATCCCGGCCCTGCCGCGAGCAATCCTCCCGTATCGGCTATCGCGCCCGCGCCACGACGAGCCGGTGCAGAATAACGGCGCCCAGCAGGCAGACCGCCAGAAACCCGCCCCAGATGGCCACCGCGAACCAGTTGCCCTCCCGCAGTGCGTCCAGCATCAGACCGGCGAATTGCGCGGGGTAGATATGCGCTGGCGCCCAGACGAAGGCCGAACTCACGTTGGCCAGCACGAACCGCGTGCGGTTCATCCCCGCCATGCCGGCGACGAGCGGCACGGTTGACCGCAGCACCGGCACGAATCGGCACAGCGCCACGCTGGCGATGCCATACCGGTCGAAAAACCAGTCGGCGCGGGCCATCACCGCGGGCCAGCGGCTGAACGGCCACATGGTGCGCAGCGTCGCGGCATAGCGCGCGCCGAACCAGAACGACACGAAATCGCCGATCACCGCGCCCAGGATCGACAGTGCCAGAAAGGGCAGCATCGGTTGGCCGGCGGCCGCGGCGGCACCGGTCACGGCCATCAATATCGGCGTCCCCGGCACGATGATGCCGAACACCGCCACCGCCTCGATAATCGCGGCGGCGAAAACGACGGCGAGCGCCCAGCTGGGATGCTGCCCGACGAAGCCGATACAGGAATCGATCCAGGACCAGATCATGCGTTTTTCGCTGGGGATGCCGGATTGTCGGATACGTGAAACGTAACCGAACCGGACAATGTGTCTCCCGGTTCCAGCGCGGTCATCGCGTTCAAAGTGTTGATCGCGTCAGGCCGGTGCGTGACGGGTTCCACGCAGAAGAAATCTTCGTTTTCAGGGGTGTAGACCTGCAAATGGGTGAACGCCGCGCTTGCCTCCATCACGATCCTCACTGGCCCGAGGCCGATGTCCGCACGGCTGTCCCAGCCGCTGAAGCAATTGTCCATGCGGACCGCACCAATCGGCTGGCCGGATGCGTGGCTCAGCCCCTCGGGTACGGGGGCCTGGCCGATCGGCAGTTGGGTCGGTTCGTTCAGCCAGACGGTTTGCGCGTTGAACCGCAGCGTCGCGCCGGGCGCGCGGCGGAAGTAGGGGTGCAGTCCAAGACCGGCGGGCGCGGCCTCGGTATGGCGGTTGGTCATGCGCAGCTCGATCCGCAGCGAATCGGTACCGAGTTCAAAATATTGTTCGGCGGTGAAGCGGAACGGCCAGCCGGCGTGCCCATCGTGGTTCAGCGTCAGCCGGGCATTGTCGGAACCCGACCCCTCGATCTTCCAGGGACGCTGCCAGCCGATCCCGTGGATACTGTGCGGATGGTCGCCGAAATTGAGCGGGAGCTGGCAGGTGAAGCCCCGCCATTTGAATTTCCCTTGGGCGATGCGGTTCGCATAGGGGATCAGCGGGAAACACCCAACGCCCCGGACAGTTTTCAGCAGCGGCTTGTGCGCATGCCGCCAGTCGAACACGGCGCCGCCATGTTCGGGGGCCAACTGTAACGAGGAATAACCGGCGCGCAGGGTCAGCATGGGATCAGGCCGGTGTTCCGTTCACGTAAGGCTTCAGCGCCGCTAAAATAAAGGCGTTCGCCGGCGTCGGCACGCCGAGTGCCTTGCCCAGCGAGACCACCCGTCCCGCGAGCCAGGGCAACTCGATACGGTTTCCGCGGATCAGGTCGTGCGCCATCGACGCCATGATCGTCGGCGGGGATGTACGCAGGCCGGCGAGATGTTTCTCGGCGATCCCCTCCAGCCCCGGCACACCCTTCGCTCGGCCGACAGCCTCGGTTTCCCGCATGGTCTGTTCGAACAGGTTGAACGTGTCGGGATCGTCGCGCAGCTTGCCGATCGGCAGGCGGGTGAGGGCGGTCACGCCGCTGACACCGGTCAGCATGATGAATTTGATCCAGAGCGCAGTTTCGATGGCAGGGGTCAGGGTAGCGTCAAAACCGGCCGTTTGTGCCAAAGCGAGAAGCTTTTCGCCGCGCGGGCTGGCGCGGCCGTCCAGCTCGCCGAACGACATGGCCATGACAGTGCCGGTCTGCTTGATCAGGCCAGGCGCCGCGATGGTGGCGCTGATCCCAACGGTGCCGCCCATGATCGCCTTGGCACCGAGGATAGGCGTGAGACGGTCGGCGGCATCGATCCCGTTCTGGAGGGGGATGACGGCGGTCTCCGGCCCCACAAGGCCCTTGATCGCCGCACCGGCGGTCTCGACATCCCAGAGTTTGACGGCAAACAGCACGATATCGACGACGCCGATGCTGGCGGGATCGTCAGTCGCCTGCACCGGATGGATCAGGGTGTTGCCCCGGTCGCCCTCGACACGCAGACCATGCTCCCGCATCGCCTGCAAATGTGCGCCGCGTGCCAGAAATGTCACATCGCCGCCGGCCTTCGCCAGCGCCGCTCCGAAACCGCCGCCGACCCCGCCGGTCCCGATAACCGCGATACGCATGCCGAACTCCTGTCTTTTCGAATGCGGCGGGTGTACCACATTGCTTGCCGGTCCGCCTATCTTGGCGTCAGGCACGTTCTTGACACACCCCCCACCCGCCTGTAGCAAGCGCCGGCTTTCCGGCAAGACCATGGCCAGGAGAGAGCATGAACAAGAATGCGGGCGGCCCGGACGGCTCTTTCAACAGCCGGTTGCAAGCCGCTCGGATCAAGCAGGGCCTCGAAACCCCGCCGAAACCCACGGGAGCGGATCCTGGTGGGGCCGGCGGTTCGGCATGGGGAGTCGGCTTGCGGTTGGGTCTCGAGATGGTCTCGGCTCTGGTCGTGGCAATCGCCATCGGCTACGGGTTGGATAGGTACTTCGGGACTCGACCCATTCTGTTGTTGGTGTTTCTCCCGCTGGGCATCGCCGCGGGAGTTTTGAACGTGTGGCGTATGGTTATGCGCGAGGGATAGGGGTACGCAGGTGGCGGCCGAAGGACATAGCAGCATCGACGCGCTGAGCCAGTTCAAGCTGGAACCGGCGCTGGGGGCCATTGGCCACTCGGTGAACTTCACCCAGGCGAACCTGATGATGGTGGTCGCGTCTGCCCTGGTCCTGGCTCTGCTTTGGATCGGCATGCGCCCGCGCGCGCTGGTGCCGGGTCGCCTGCAGGCCGCCGCCGAAATGTGCTACGAAACAGTGATGTCGATGTGCACGGAGCAGATCGGGCATGAGGGAAAGAAGTTCTTCCCCATCGTGTTCTGCCTCTTCTTCTTCATCCTGTTCGGCAATTTTCTCGGGGTATTCCCGTACTTCTTCACCTTCACCAGCCACATCGCCGTTACCCTGGCGATGTCCAGCTTCGTGTTTATCCTCGTGACCGCTGTGGCGCTGAAGGAGCACGGGCTGCACTTCTTCTCCTACTTCGTGCCGCAGGGCATTCCTGCGATCCTGGCACCGCTCATGGTGCTGATCGAAGTCATTTCCTATCTGTCCCGCATCATCTCGCTGTCCGTGCGTCTGTTCGCCAATATGATGGCCGGCCACGTCATGCTTGAGGTGTTCGGGTCGTTCGTGGTGATGCTGGGTGGCGCGGGCGCCCTGTATCTTTTCCCGGCGGGTCTCTCACTCGTCGTGAATGTCGCGCTCATCGGCTTCGAGTTGCTGGTCGCGACGTTGCAAGCCTACGTGTTCGCCATCCTGACGTGCATCTACCTGCA
>CAIRCM010000207.1 GCA_903877125.1 uncultured Acetobacteraceae bacterium
CCGCCTGTACAAAGTCCGCGAACGGCGCGAGCAAACCTTCCTGCGCGAACGCGACCGGAACCCCGACACCTGGCACATCAATTGGCGAGACCTCCGCCCATCCACCGTGCGCATCGCGCTCGGCTGCCGGTTCGGCGAAAATCCACCAGTCGCCGCCTAATTAGCACGTTCTTATTGTTACGATATCGTAATATAATACCCGCACTGGCGCTCCCCCGCAACCCCGGTAAACTCGGCAAAGCCAAACTCGGGAACCGCGCCCATGGACACCAACCTCGTCCCCTACTCCCCCCTCCCCCACCGCCCAGCCCTCCGCTGGCCCAACGGCGCCCGCGTCGCCCTCTGGGTCGTCCCAAATATCGAGCACTACGAGTATCAGCCCAAATACGTCCGCGTCCGCGACCCCTGGCCACGCTCCCCACACCCCGACGTGCTCGGATACACCGTCCGCGACTACGGCAACCGCGTCGGCCTGTGGCGCATGTTCGAAATGACCGACGCCCTGCAAATCCCCTGCACCGTCAGCCTGTCCATGACCGTCATCCAGCACTACCCCGACATTCTGGAAGCGATGGAAAAGCGAAACTGGGAACTGATGTCCCACGGCATCTACAACACCCGCTACCACTGGAATTTCACACCGGACGAAGAACGTGCGGCGATGCTCGAATCCCGCGAAATCCATCGCAAGCTCACAGGACGGGAGCAGATGGGCTGGTTCAGCCCCGCCATCACCAACACCGTCAACACCTTCGACCTCGCCGCCGAATGCGGCTTCACCTACACCGCCGATCTCCACCACGACGACCAGCCGTTTCCCCTGCGGGTCAAAACCGGATCCCTTCTCTCCCTCCCCTACACAGTGGAACTGAACGACGTCCTGTCCCACCGCCGTGGCGAGGAAGCCAAGGAATTCGGTCGGCAGATCCGCGACTACTTCGATACCGTCTACGAGGAAGGTGCCGAACAGGGCCGCGTCATGTGCGTCGCCCTGCATCCCTACTGGGTCGGCCACCCGCACCGAATCCGCCACGTCCGGGAAGCCCTCGAATACGTGCTGTCGCATTCCGGCGTCTGGGTCGCCCGAGGGGCGGAGATCGTCGACTGGTTCAACGCCAACCACCTCCCCCACATCGAATCCCACCTCGCCGCTCGGGAGGCCGCCAATGGTTGAATTCATGCCCGCCAACATCCCCCCGGTCGGCGAAACCCGAGCACCGGGTATGGACCACGCGCATTACCCCTTCCGCAAACTGCCGGACGCCCCCAGTTTCCAATGGCCCAACGGCGCCCGCATCGCCGTGACGGTCACCCTCATGGTCGACCACTGGGAATTGGCGCCGGACGCCGACAGCCTCCCAGACCCGCGCATCGTCTCGCCACTGGGGAAATTTCATCCCGACTGGCTGACCTGGAGCCAGCGGGCCTACGGCAACCGGGTCGGGATTTTCCGGATACTGGAAGTACTGGATCGATGCGGCGTGACGCCCTCGGTCGCGCTGGGATCGGCGGCAGCCAAAATGTGCCCCGACTTGGTGGACGAACTCATCCGCCGGAACGCGTGCTTCATGGCACATGGCGATTTCGCCTCCCGCCGCATCACCAGCAAGATGACCGCGGCCGAGGAACAGGCGTTTATCGCCGCGTCCCGCGACGCCGTCGCCACGGCCACCGGCACGGTACCGCGGGGCTGGTGCGGGCAGGATTTCAATGAATCCGCCGATACGCCGGCGCACCTGATCGCAGCCGGATTTGCCTACACCACCGACTGGGCGAACGACGACAGGCCCTATTTGCTGGACGGCAACCTCGTGGCGCTGCCGCCGCAACCGGAATGGAACGACGTAGAAGCAATGCGCCTGCGTGGCGTCCGCATCCCTGACTGGGCCGACAACGTCGTCGAAGCGTTCGCGGGCCTGCATGATGAAGGCGGCGGCACATTCAACCTGACGTTACACCCTTGGTACGCCGGTCAACCGCACCGCATCCGCTACGTGCGGGAAGCGCTTTTGAGAATCATGGGAAAGTCGGATATCTGGTGGACGACAACCGACGCGATTGCGCTCCACGTCCGCGCACAACTCTGACGGAGACTAAACATGCTCGCACCCCACGCCCCTTCCTGGGTGAACGACTTCAAGAAATTCATCATGCGCGGCAATGTTGTCGACCTCGCCGTCGGCATCATCATCGGCGCGGCCTTCACCGCCGTCGTGGGCAGCCTGGTGAAAGATGTCATCACCCCCGTGATCGGCCTGCTGACCGGCGGCATCGATTTCGCGAACATTTTCATCACGCTGAAGGGTGCCCACTTCGACACGCTGGAAGAAGCCAAAAAGGCCGGCGTGCCGACGATGAACGTGGGTCTGTTCCTGAACGCGATCATCCAGTTCCTGATCGTCAGTTTCTCGGTGTTCTGGATGGTCCGGGTACTGACGCACCTCAAGGTGCGGGAGGATGCGGCCCCGGCACCGACCAAAACCGAAGTGCTGCTGGCCGAAATCCGCGATCTGATGAAAGCGAAAAACGAGGGGTGAGCACACCCGTCTCGATCGTCACGGGCTTTTTGGGGAGCGGCAAGACCACCCTGATCGGGCGCGTTCTTCGCACCCCCGGGTTCGGCCGCACCGCCGTGATCGTGAACGAGTTCGGGGAAATCGGGCTGGACCACGACCTGATCGCCAAAAGCGACGAGACACTGCTGGCGCTTACCACCGGCTGCCTCTGTTGCGCCGTGCGTGGAGACCTCGTGGAGACGCTGCTCGATCTGCGGCTGCGGCGGGAAAGCGGGGAAATCGAATTCGATCGCGTGCTGATCGAGACCTCCGGCCTCGCCGATCCCGCCCCGATCCTGCACGCGCTGATGACCGATCCGGGTTTGACCGAGAGTTACCGGATCGACAGCGTCGTCACGGTGGTGGACGCCGTGCATGGCGCGACGACGCTCGACCGCCATACCGAGGCTCGGCGTCAGGCAGCGCTGGCGGATAGGCTTGTGCTCAGCAAGACCGATCTGACGGGGGACCCGGCGGACCTGCGCGACCGGTTGGCGGCGATGAACCCTGGCGCGGATTTCCTGCTTGCCTCGGGCGTCGATCCCGATGCACTGTTCTCCCCAGCCGACGCCGCACCACGAGCACTGCGTATGACGCAGGTGCCGGACCAGCCCCCGGCGTCGCCCTTCGCCAAAGGACGTCACACCGCGGGGATCGAGACGTTTGTGCTGCAACGGGACACACCCGTCCCGGCGCTGGCGCTGACGTTGCTGCTCCAGGCACTGACGGAGCACTGCGGCGGACGGCTGTTGCGGGTGAAGGGGTTGGTCGAAATCGCGGAAATGCCAGGGCGACCGGCGGTGATCCATGGCGTGCAGCACGTATTCTCGGCGCCGGAATTCCTGCCGACCTGGCCGTCGGACGATGGGACCACCCGCATCGTTTTCATCGCCCAGGGGGTGCCGCCACATTTTCCCGCCCGGCTGCTGGCGGCGATCGAGGCGGAAGTGCGCGACGAAATGGAAACGGTCTGATACACGCCCGAACATGATCCGCGTCACCAACACCATCTGGCTGGATGAGAATGCCATCGAGGAGAGCTTCGTCCGTGCCTCCGGCCCCGGGGGGCAGAACGTCAATAAGGTATCCACGGCGGTGCTGCTGCGGGTTTCGTTGGACAAGGCCAATCTGCCGCCGGCCGTGCGGGCGCGCTTGGAGAAACTGGCAGGCCGGCGGCTGACACTGGATGGGGAGTTGCTGATCGCCAGCCAGAAGCACCGGACGCAGGAGCGTAATCGGGTGGAGGCTATGGAAGCGCTGATCGCGCTGATCCAACGCGCCGCCGTGGCCCCGGTGCGGCGGGTGGCAACCAAGCCGAGCTTCGGCGCTCGGCAGCGGCGGATGGACGAGAAAGCGCATCGCGGCCGCATCAAATCCGCCCGCACCGGAGGAAGGGACGACGAATGATGGCCCTTTGGGACGCGGTACGGGCCAACCCGATGTTCCAGACCATCCTCGCGCTCAGCACCGCGTTCGTGCTGGGCACCGCGATCGGATTCGAGCGGCAATGGCGGCAACGGTCCGCGGGCTTGCGGACCAATGTGCTGGTGGCCGTGGGCGCGGCGGCATTCGCCGACCTCGGGATTCGGCTGCTGGGGGCCGAGGGGGCGACGCGAATCGTCAGCTATGTCGTGTCCGGCATCGGTTTTTTGGGCGCCGGTGTGATCCTGAAGGATGGCACGAATATCCGCGGGCTGAACACCGCGGCGACGTTGTGGTGCTCCGCGGCCGTAGGTACGTTCGCCGGCACGGGGTACGAGGCGGAGGCAACGATCCTGTCGGCCTTCGTTCTGGCGGGGAATACCCTCCTGCGGCCGTTGGTACATTACGTCAACCGTAGCCCGATCGATGCCCATGCGACCGAGGCGCAGTATCGCGTCCACGCCGTCTGCGAGCACGCCCGCGTCTCCGATGTTCGGGACGCGCTTTACGAGACGCTGGAGGCGGTGGGGTATCCGGTGCGGGAGATCGAGACCTTGTCCGAATCCGATGAACTGGTGGAGTTGGCGGCGGTGCTGGTACCAACGACAGCAGATCTGGATGTGCTGGAGGCCGTGGCTACAAAGCTGGAACTTTCGCCGGCGGTGAGAAGCGCGACTTGGACGGTCAGCACGATTGCTTGATGCGCGCTCGTCGCATGATCGGCCTGGGAGCCCCGACCGTGATCCTGACCTAAATCCCGCCGATCCGGGCGACCAATGCTTCCCGCGCCGCCGCCGCATCGCGCGCCAACCGGACCAACGCCGGGATCTGCGCTGGCCGAGCGATCACCGAACCGATCACGCGCAACAGACCAATCGCCCCGGCGTCGTTCAATGCCCCCAACGCCGCCGGGGGCAAGTCCCGTTCGGCAGGATCGCAGATTGCACGCAGGACCGCGAACTTCACGCCATGCCGCTCTGCCACAACCGCGACCGACCCGCTTTCGAGATCGACCGCCGCACAACCCGTCGCGAGGAAAAGCTGGCGTTTCGCTGCGGCGGTGGCCGCGACACCGTCTGCCCCCAGCAGGGCATGTCCCGTGTCGCCGCCTAGGTCGGCATTCAAATCGGGATCGGTCAGGAGATGCCGCCCATGGGTCACCACCATGGCGGGCAGGATGATCGCGCCAGGCCGCAGCATCGGGTCCAGTCCACCGGCCAGCCCGAAGCTGACCAGACCCTGCGCCCCCCGCGCGATCAGGCGGTCCGCTGCTAACGCAGCCCCGGCCGGGGTCCCGCCGCCCACTGCCACACGTGTGAACCGCCGCCGGGCAATCCTGGCCTCGGCGGTCAGGCCGACAACGACGCCGATACGATCAAAATCCAAACGCCACCCGCTTGGTGTTGCCGCGGCTGAGCGTCCGATACCGCGCCAGCGCCAACAGGGGGAAATAGAGCCGATAGCCGTGGTAGCGCAGATAGAACACCTTCGGAAAACCGACGGCTGTGTATGGTTTCTCATCCCATTCGCCATCCGGCCGCTGGGTGCGGGCCAGATAGGCGACCCCACGCTCGACAGCCGGATGGTCCACCGCGCCCGCGGCCATGAGACCCAGCAGCGCCCAGGCGGTCTGACTTGGGGTTGCCTCCTTGTAACGGCCGGGAGGCGCACGGTCGTAGCTTTCCTCGTCCTCGCCCCAACCGCCGTCTTCGCGCTGTACCGAGACCAGCCAATCGACTGCCTTGCGAACGGCGGGATCGTCGAGGCCAATGCCGACCGCGTTCAAGGCGCACAGCACCGACCAAGTGCCATAGATGTAGTTGGTGCCCCAGCGGCCGAACCAACTGCCGTCCGGTTCCTGCTCACGCCGCAAAAAGGCCAGGGCTCGGGTCATCGCGGGGTCGTCCGCCGTCATGCCGATCTGGGCCAAAAAGGACACGCAACGGGCGGTCACGTCGGATGTCGGGGGATCCAGCAGCGCCCCGTGGTCGGCAAACGGGATATGGTTCAGATACAGGTGAATATTCTCAGGCTCGAACGCGCCCCAGCCGCCGTCCAGCTTGCCGCCACCGGACGACTGCATCCCCAAAATCCACTCTTTTGCTCGTGCGATCGCCTCGGCATAGACCGGATCGCCGTTGCGGTGCAGGAGCATGCCGACCACGGCGGTGTCATCGACATCCGGATAATGGGCGTTTTCGTATTGAAATGCCCATCCTCCCGGCCGCAGTCCAGGACGGCGGACCGACCAGTCGCCGGCGACATCGAGAATTTGCTTTGGCCCCAACCAAGCACAGGCGGCGTCGGTGGAGGCCCCAGCTTCGGCCAGGGCATGCCCGGCGAGGCCGGTGTCCCAGATCGGCGAGAAGCAAGGCTGGCAGTAGGCACGATCATCCTGGATCACGAGCAGCTTGCGCACTGCGGCCCAGGCGATCGCCGCATCCGGATGGTCCGGCGGGTAGCCCAGCGTGTCGTACATCATCACCGTGTTCGCTATCGCAGGATAAATCCCACCCAGCCCGTCGTCGCCGTTCAAACGCTCGCGCACGAAAGCCACGGCTTTAGCAACGGCGCCCGCCGAAGATCGCTGAGGCAGCAGCCGCAGCACGCTGTCGAGGTGTTTGAAAAAAGTGCTCCACCCCGTTTTGTCAGGCCCCTGTATCCAGTCTCGCACCTGTTCGGGCGGAGTGCGAAACAGCTCCCGGATATGAATGCCATGCGGGTTCCGTGCCTTGGGCCGCTTTGCCATCAGCACCAGCAGCGGCACGATCACCGTGCGCGACCAATACGACACCTTGGACAGGTGGAACGGGAACCAGCGCGGCAGGTGCATGATCTCCAACGGCATCACCGGAACCGCGTGCCACGGCACCTCCCCGAACAAGGCGAGTTGCGCGCGGGTAAACACGTTCGTCCGCTCCGCCCCGCCAGCGGCAAAGATAGCGTCACGCGCGCGGACCATGTGCGGCGCATCAGGGGAATCGCCGATGGCCTTCAGCGCGAAATAAGCCTTCACGCTGGCCGAGATGTTAAACGCCCCATCGTGGAACAACGGCCAGCCGCCGTGTTCGCCCTGGATCGACCGCAGGTAGACGCCGATTTTGGCCTCCAGCGGCGGGTCGATGCGATCGAGGAAATGCTCCAACAGCACGTATTCGGCGGGAATGGTCGCATCGGCTTCGAGCTCGAATACGAAATGCCCGTCCGGCTTTTGCAGACGGCCGAGCGCGGCCTGGGCCTGATCGACGGCGTGACCGACTTCGGTGTTCAGCGTGTCGAGCATCGAAAAGTCTCGGTGTCAGGCAGCCAGGAGGATCCCGGCTGCTGTGCGGCCCGACCTGATGGCACCTTCGATGGTGGCGGGCAACCCGGTATTGATCCAGTCACCAGCCAGGGCGAGGTTCGCCAGCGTTGTGCGCGACTCCGGCCGGCGCTTTTCCTGCAACGGGGTCGCGGCGAAGGTGGCGCGTTTTTCCTTGATCACACGATAGGGCGGGATTTCGCGGTCCATCTCGACCGGCAGGTTCAGCGCGTCGCGCACGTTCAACCACACCACTGCGGCCAGATCGTCGGCGGAATCGTCGATCAGTTTGTTCGCCGCGCTGACAGTGACCGAAATATGGTTGTTTTTGGCGAAAATCCACTCCGCTGTCCCGGAAATGACACCGAGGAAGCCGGCTTCGGCGAGCGGCCCTTCCGGGTCGACATCCATTCTGTAATGCAGATTGAGGATGGATTCAAACTGGTTGGGTCCGGTCAGCGATGGCAGAATTTCGGTCGCTGCCCAGGGCGGAACCGCGAGCACCACGGCATCGTCGGAACCCAGGTCGATCTGGTTGCCGCCGATTCGGAGGGATGTGGCCCGTCCGCCCTCCACACGGATGTTCTGCACGCGGCTGTTGAACAGTATCTCGGCCCCACGCTGGCCCAAGATGGCGATCGCGGGATCGATCAGCGCCTCCGACAGGCCATCCTTGGGGAAACGGGGGATGCAGGCCCTGCCGCCTTTGAGCAGGGTTTCCCGCATCACCGCGCCCAGCAATCGCGCGAGTCCGGCCTGCGGTCTGGTGTTCAGGGCAGCGACGGCGAGAGGTTCGACCAAGCGCCAATAGAGCTTGCCCCGGCGCATCGCGTCAGTGACGAGCTTGTCGTTCTTGATTTTGGCGATACCCCGCAATTCGAGATAGTCAGACAGACGGGTATCGGGCACCCGCCGGCCGCGTGCGAAAATCCACCAAGGGATTCGGCCCATATTGGGGCGCACACTCCAGCGTTCCCCGGATTTGATATCCATGAAGGGAAAAACCGGGCGCTCGGGACCGGCGAACAAGGCAGCCGAGCCGATTTCCCGGATATACTCCGCGGCGGCCTTGTTACCGCTCAGCAGGAGGTGGTTGCCGTTGTCGATACGGATACCGAGTTCGCGGTCGAAGTACGAGCGGCATCGACCGCCGGCGGCCGGTCCGGCTTCATGAAGGGTTACGCGGCGGCCGGCGGCCGTCAGCGAAAGAGCCGCCGACAGCCCGGCCAAACCGGCGCCGATAACGTGGACATGTTTCATGGCGGGCGAGGGTGTCGCATGGACACCCTCCCCGCCGCAACGTGTTCATGGGGTGAAAATGCTCTGCCACTCGATTTTGCCTTTTTTAATTTCCTCGGGTCCGATTTTCGACCAATCCATTGGGATGAGCTTCAAGGAATCGATTGCGGGAGCATATTCCGGTAACGGACTCGTGAAGCCGGAGCGTGTGGAAACCAGCGCCTCCTTCTTCGACAAAATGGTTTGTCCGGCAACCGAGAGCTGGAAATCCATCCACAGTTTCGCCGCGTTCGGATGCGGCGCGTTGGCGAGAATGAACGTTGCGTTCCCCAGCAGAAGGGTTCCGTCCTCGGGGAAGATGAATTTCAAATTGGCGCCCTTTTCGTTGTATTGCAGAACGCGGCCGGGCGAGCCGCCCCACGCCATCAAGTCCTGCCCGTTCACCAGCCGTTCGGCGGTTTGCTCCGACCGGACAATGAACTGCGGCTTCATCTTCGCCAGAGCCTGGAAATAATCCAGGCCCAGGAGTTGGCGGATACCCATGTAGGACAACAGCCCGGTGGCTGAGTTCGGGGAATCGTTGATGCTGATCCGGCCGGGCGGGACCGCACCGATCACGTCCTTCCAGGTCTTGCCCTTGAAATCGAGCGTATCGGCGTTCCAGGCCGGCACGAAAGCATACGCACCGTTCGGTGTGTAATAGGATTTAAGCCCGAGGCCCGCGGCATAAGCCGCGTCATAGTGTTTCGCTTCCGGGCTGTCATATTTCAGCACGTGGCCAGCCTTGACCAACCCGTTGACCCAGGGCGCCGACGCGAGCGAGGCCATGTCGATGGTTACGTTGCCGGAGCCCACCTCCTGCTCGACCCGGGTCACGACGCCAAGCGTGGGACTGAGCGTGTGTTTGACCGCGAAACTGGCAGGCAGGCCATAGGTTTTGAGGAACAACGCGACCATTTCGTCGCTCGTTTCCGGCGCGATGACGGCGTCCCAGTAGCTGACCACGCCCTCGACCTTCGCGGCAGCGATGGTGGCGCGCAACGCATCCCGATCCGCCGGATCGGCGGCCAGAACAGCGGGAGGGTCGTCGGCCTTGGCCGGCTGAGCAAATGCCAAGGCGACCAACAATCCCGCGATGAGCCAGGTTTTCATCCGAATCCTCCTAGTTTTATGGCAACACGATCCAGTCGGCCGCTGCCATGGCAACGTGCACGGCATCGCCGCGCCGGAACCCTGCTGCCGGCTGCATGGCACGCAGCGAGACGCCATCGATATCGACGATATATTCCTCGGCGACGCCCAGGAACGACATCGCCGCGATGGTTCCCGGCACGCTACCCTTTTCCGCGTCGCGGCTTACGCGCACGCTTTCCTTGCGGATACAGGCCAGGACTGGCGTGCCCGCCGTTGGATCCAGCCCCTGCCCCGCAACGCCTTCGATGCCGAAGCGCCCGCCCAGGGTCACCACGACCCGGTCGGTTCCTTCGACCGCTCCGGCCGATCGTCCCTCCAGCACGTTCATCCCGAAGAACCGCGCGGCGAAGGCGCTGGATGGGCGGGCGAAAACCTCTCGTGCGGGACCGGCGGTTTCGATGCGGCCTTGGTTCATCAGCACCACGGTATCGGCGAGGCCGAACGCCTCGGCCTGATCGTGCGTCACATAAATCGCGGTGAAGCCCAGCCGTTCCTGCAAAAGCCGCAGTTCCAGGCGCATCTGTTCGCGGAGCTGGGCGTCGAGATTCGACAGGGCTTCGTCGAACAGGACCAAGCGCGGTTCGTGCACCAGCGCGCGGGCGAGCGCGATGCGTTGTTGCTGACCACCGGACACGAGGGTGGCGGAACGGGATTCGAACCCCTTAAGGCCGACTGTTTCGAGCATTTTCGATGCCTTTGCCAGCCGTTCGGCCGCGCCGACGCCGCGTACCTTCAGCGGAAAAGCGACATTTTCCGCCACGGTCATGTGCGGCCAAACGGCGTATGACTGGAACACGATGCCCAATTCGCGCTTTTCCGGCATCAGATCGACGCCGCGCACCTTGTCGAATACCCGGTTGCCACCGATCTCAATAATACCGCCATCCGGCGTCTCCAAACCCGCCAGGCACCGCAAAATCGTCGTTTTCCCACAGCCGCTCGGTCCCAGGAGTGCCAGCGTGCTGCCCTGTGGCACCTGGAACGACACGTTCCCCACGGCGGTATGATCGCCGAAGCGTTTGGTCAGATGCGCGATGTCGACGAAACTCATGCGATCAGCTTTGCGAGATGGAGGTGCGGGTCAGGCGAAAAATCGCGAAGGCGCTCAGAAGCAACAGCAACTGGATCATCGCGAGCGCTGCGACGTAGCCGGAACTGCGTTCGCTTAAGATGACCATCGCCACGCTGATGGTTTCCGTCCCTTGCGCGTAGAGCAGCATGGTCGCGCCGAGTTCGCGGATGAAGATCACGAACAGCATCAGCCATGCGGCAACCAGCGCGGGACGCAGCAACGGCAGAACGATCAGTCGCATCGTTTGGAACCAGCTCGCACCGGACGAACGGGCACTTTGCTCCAACTCCGGATTGATCGCGAGGAACATGGCGGTGACGGTGCGGGTCGCGAAGGGGAAAAAGCGGGCGATGTAGGCGATCAGGATGATGGACAGGGTGGAATAGAGTGGGGTTCGAATCGCCAGGATCAGGAATCCCAACCCCAGAATGATACCGGGGATTCCCAACGGCAGCGACAACAGCGCGTCGACCAGGGCACGCCGCCGGGGATTGCCGCGGGTGAGATAATAGGATTGCAGCACGCTCAAGGCGACCGCCAGCGTCGCGCCGGTCAACGCCAGAAACAGACTGTTCAGGATCGCGCTGCGGGTGAGATCGTATTTGGTAAGGACATAGACAAAATTATCGAACGTCGCGGTGCGCCACATGAAATGGCCCAGCCACAATTTCGAGAACGCCACCATCATCAGCACCATGGTCGGCAGCACGACCGCACCGCCGATGTAGACAGTCTCCAGCGTCAGGGCCGCGATCCGCGTCCCCGTCCGCAAATGGATCGTGCGCGGCCGGTAGCCCTTGCCGGTGACGGTGTCGAAGCGCCGGTTGGCGATGAATTGGCGCTGGATCAGGGTCAGCAGAATCGTCACCGTAAGCACCAAAACGCCGAAGGCCGAAGCTCGGCCGAAATCGGAGGGATATTGCACGAGAGAGAATATCTCGGTCGGCATGAATTTGATGCCGCGGGGCGAGCCCAGGGCCAGGGGCACGTCGAACAGTCCGGCGGAGGTGACGAAGACGATCAGCGCGGCCGAGAGCAAAGCAGGCAGCACAAGGGGAACGGTGATGTGGCGCAGAGTGTACCAGAACGATGCGCCGTGCACCCTGGCCGCATCCTCGAACGCGGCATCCATCTGGCGCAGGGGGCCGATGACGAACAGATAGACGTAGGGGGTGTAGAACAGTGTCAGCACCCAGATGACGCCCGGAATGCTGTAGATGTTCAGCCAGTCCATCGAATATCCGAACCAGGTTCGCGCCGCCCAGGGCAACAGGCCGCCATGCGGGGCGAGCAGGTAAATCCAGGAGATCGCACCGACATAAGGCGACAGGAAGAACGGCACGAGGTTACCGGTTTCGAACCAGGACCGTCCCGGCATGTCGGTGCGTGCTACCAGCCAAGCCAAGGTGAAGCCCAGGGCCATTGCCAGCACCGTGGTGCAGTATCCGGCGATCAGCGTGTTAACGGCCGCGGCGGCGAAGCGGGGGTCGGTGACCAGTCCGATGAAGTTTCCCGCGGATACGCCCCCATCCACCAGTATGCTGCGCACCACCGTGGCCACGAACGGCCCGGCAATCAGCAGCACGCCGGCCGTCACCCCCGCCGCGGGCAAGCCAACCTGCAACCACCGGCCTTTCTGGCTGGTTTCCACGCCCGTTCCTTCCCCCTGCTTGCGCGCGATTCCACGCGCCTTATGATCTGAATGCAGCTTACGCAGACTTATGGCGTTCGGCCAAGACGAACGCCCCCCTCAGGAGACCCTGGATGAAATTCGGCCTGTTCGGCGCCGCGACCGCGCAGCGCAACGCGAACCCCGATGTCGACAGCGCCGCCGGCTTTCGCGACTACATCGAGTATGTGATCGAGGCCGAGGCGCTGGGCTATCACTCGTCCTTCATCGTCGAGCATCATTTCACGGGGTTCGGCCAGGTTTCCGCCACGTTGAACCTGTTGACCTGGATCGGTGCGCGGACGACCACGCTGCGGCTGGGCACGGCGGTGCTGGTCCTGCCCTGGCACGATCCTGTGCTGCTGGCCGAGCAGGCGGCGACGCTGGATTTGCTGTCGGGCGGGCGGCTGGATTTCGGCATCGGCAAGGGATACCGGCACAACGAATACGTCGGCTTCCGCATCCCAATGGAAGAAGGACAGTCGCGGTTCGAGGAATCGATCGACATCATGACAAAGGCCTTTACGTCCAATGAGCGTTGGTCGTTCGAGGGCAAGCACTGGGGTTACGAGGACATCGTCGTCGAGCCACCGACCGTCCAGCGGCCGCATCCGCCGTTCTGGCAAGGTGCGGGGCATCCGGACTCGATCCGCCGGGTCGCGGCGCGTGGGCATAATCTGCTGCTCGACAAATTCGCATCGATGGATGAAACGATGCGGCGGTTCAACATCTACCGCGATGCGATGCTGGCCAACGGCTTCGGCTTCAATCCGCATCAGGTTGCCGTCGCGCGGGCCTTCTATGTCGCGAAGGATGAGGCCGACAAGCAGGCCGCGATCGACCGGCGCATCGCCGGCCAGCGGCGGCTGCACGACATCAGCCAGCGGCCCGACGGCAACAACACAGCCAGCATCATGGCGTTTTCCGACACGCGGGAGGCGAGCGAGGAAAGCGCGCTGTACGGCAGTCCTGACGAAATATGCCGGAAGATCGAGCGGTTGCAGGCGCAGGGGGTGGAATATCTGCTGCTGAACGGCGGCGGCACGAGCAGGGAAAACCTGCGTCGGTTCGCCAAGGAGGTTATGCCCCACTTCGCCGACAAGGCCCCCGCCACGGCCGCGGCATGACCGTCGCGCCGCTGGTTCTGCGCGAGGTTACACGCGTCTATCGTGGTGAAGCGGGAGCGTTGCCGATCCTGCGCGGGGCCAATCTGACGTTACGGGCTGGGGAGATCGTGGCGTTGGTCGCGCCCTCCGGCGCTGGGAAGTCGACGCTGCTGCATGTAGCCGGGTTGCTGGATCGTCCCGATGGCGGTGCGGTTATCGTGGATGGGAAGGACGCGGGAGGTTTGCCGGACCTCGGGCGCACGGCGGTCCGACGGGACACCATCGGTTTCGTCTATCAGTTCCACCATTTGCTGGGCGAATTCACGGCTCTGGAGAACGTTGTTTTGCCGCAAATGATCGCCGGGAGACCACGGCGGGAGGCTTTGGTCCGAGCGAAGGAACTGCTGGGAGCGTTCGGGTTGTCCGCGCGGCTGGAGCACCTGCCCGGCAAGCTTTCGGGCGGGGAGCAACAGCGGGTCGCCATTGCTCGGGCCTTGGCGAACAGGCCGAAGATTTTGCTGGCGGACGAGCCGACGGGGAATCTCGATGTGGCGACGGCGGCGACGGTGTTCGCCGAATTGCTGGCGATCGTGCGCGGGCATGGGCTGGCGGCACTGATCGCAACGCATAATCCGGAACTGGCGGAGCGGATGGACCGGATTGTGACGCTGCGGGATGGGTTGGTGGTGGCGGGTTAAGGGCCGATATTCATTTTAATCGTGCAGTGTAACATGTGCCCATAACCGATGATTTTTGCGTGGGAATCGCAACATGACCCGCCAGTTCGGTCAGCATTTTTATAATCGTAACGGAATTATCGTGAATTGGCATTGGCCAGGGTGGTCCGGTCGTAGCCGGCCACGGTCTTGTAGCGGTCGGTGATCGAGCGCAGTTCGTTCTCCGGAATCACATCCTCGATCCTGGCGAAGGGTTTGTCGCCGGTGCGTTCGTAGACCTCCCGCAGGATGGCGTCGGGCGGATTGCGGCGGTTGGTCAGGACGACCTGGGTGGTTGGCGGCAGGCGGGCCTGCTCGTATCGGGTGAGCGCCGCGGCGACGTCCGGCGTGGCAACCAGACAATCGGCAAGGGCTCTGGCGTCCAGGATGGCTTGGCCAGCGCCGTTCGAGCCTCGGGGCACCATCGGGTGGGCGGCGTCGCCCAACAGCGTGACACGGCCGAAAGTCCAGCGCGGCAAGGGGTCCTGGTCGACCATCGGGAATTCCAACACCGTCTCGGCTCCCTGGATCAGGGCGGGGACGTCGAGCCAGTCGAAATGCCAGTCTGCGAAGGCGGGTAGGAAGTCGGTCAGTTGTCCGGAGCGGTTCCAGTCGCGGTCAAGATGGTTGGGCGTTTCGATCTCCGCGACCCAGTTCACCAGTTGTTTGCCTTCGCCGAGGTTGCGGATCGGGTAGATGACCATTTTTCCGGTTGCCAGCCAGCCGGCTCGGACCATCGTCGCGCCACTCAGGAAACGGGGCCATTCCGTCACGCCGCGCCACATGTTGTAGCCGGAATAAAGCGGTGCGCCCTCGTTCGGGTATAACTGCTTCCTGATGGCCGAGTGGATACCGTCGCAGGCGATGACGGCCCTGCCCCGCACCGGCTCGCGTCCGGCGAACAAGGCAACGGCGGCGTCTTCGGTCTGTTCGACCCCGACGCATTGGCAGCCGGTCCGCACGCTGTCCACGCCGAGCCGATCGCGGACCGCATCCAGCAGCAGGCGTTGCAGCGTGCCACGGTGGATCGAGACCTGGGGCCAGTCGTAACCCGCCGCCATCCCGGCTGGCTCGCGGTAGATCAACTGGCCGAAGCGATTGAAGAACGCGCTTTCCGCCGTTGCGATGCCGCTGGAGACCAGGACGTCGCGCAGACCCAGCCCCGCCAGTTCCTTCGCGGCGTGCGGCAGGACGTTGATGCCAACACCGACGGGGCGGATCTCGGCGGCGGATTCGTAGACCCGGCAGGCGATCCCGGCCTGATGCAGGGTCAGGGCCAGGGTCAAGCCACCGATCCCCGCGCCGACGATGACGATTTCATCCACGCGGACGATCCTCCCGCCAGAGCGACAGCACTTCCTGCACCGGGCGGTCGGAGAAGCTGAACAGCACGGCCTCGGTCGAGGCTTTGTGGCGATGCACCGCCCAACTTGGCACCACGAACAGGTCGCGCGGCTTCCAGCTCACGACGGTGTCGCCGATGATTGTTTCGCCCTCCCCTTCGACGACGGTGTAGAAGGTACCGTCGGTGGAGCGGTAGGGCGCTGACGAGAAACCCGATGGCAGAAGGGCCATGAAGGCGCCGATCGTCGGCATCGGCGATCCGCCGGTGCCCGGATTGATGTACCGCAGTTTGTAGCCGTGGCAGGGATCGGGATCGCCATTGCGGGCCAGGGTCGCCAATGCCTCCCGCGAGCGGGCATACGGGTAGGAAAAAACCGGGGACGACGGACGTTCGGGCTTCCAGTCCACCGGCACCATGTTTGCGCCGAAGCGGGCGAGGCTATCGCCGATCGGGCGGCTGATCGATTGACTGTCGGCGTTGGCGGGTTCGGCGAAGCTGGCGTCGAGCAGGCGGATCATCGGGATGTCCAACCCGTCCAGCCAGACCACGGGATGGTCGGTTTCATTGCCATGGTCGTGCCAGGTCCAGCTTGGGGTGATGATGAAATCGCCGGGTTCCATGATCGCCCGCTCACCCTCGACGGCGGTGTAGGCGCCCCTGCCCTCAACGACGAAGCGAAGGGCCGATGCGGCGTGGCGGTGAGCCGGGGCAACCTCCCCGGGCATGATCAACTGCAATCCGGCGAAGAGAGAATGGGTAGCGGAGGTGTGACCTTCAAGACCGGGGTTTTCCAGAATCAGCACGCGCCGTTCGGCTTCCTTGGCGGTGATCAGGCCACCAGCCTGCATCAGGAAGGGGCGAACGATGTTGTCGTAGTCCCATTTCACCGGTTTTGCCGGCGTGTTGGGGGTGCGGGTGACCAAAGCGTGCAGACGCTCCCACAGGGGGGCGAGATGATGCGGACCGATTTGATCATAGAACGCCTGGCGTTCGGGGTTCGGTGCGTCGTTCATCCCTGGGAACCTTTCCTCATCGGTTTTGGGCAGAGTGCCATTGCATCCCGGGCAACGCCAGTGGCAGGGTCAACGGCGGAAACAGGAAAGCAGAACGTCCATGGCAAACAAAATTCGGGTGGGCATGGTGGGGATCACGCCCAATCGCGGCTTTTCCTCCATTGCCCACATGCCGGCTTTGCTGGCTCTGCCGGACTTCGAAGTCGTCGCGGTCTGCACCACGAAGCAACAATCGGCCGAGGCCGCCGCCCGGCATTACGGCGCCGCGCATGCCTTCGCCGATCCGGTGAAGCTGGCGCAGCACCCGGATGTCGACATGGTCACGGTCTGCGTGAGCGTGCCCGGGCACCTCGATCCCGTGATGGCCGCGATCGAGGCGGGCAAGCCGGTTTATTCCGAATGGCCGTTGGGCCGCACCACCGCTGAGGCGATGCGGATGCGCGATGCGGCGGCCGCAAAGGGCGTTGCCCATGCAGTCGGGCTACAGGGGCGGGTTTCGCCGGCGATCTGCTATGTGCGCGACCTGATCGCGCAGGGGCATATCGGCCAGCCGCTGTCAGCGACACTGTTCGTCAATGCAGGCAACTGGGGGGCGACGATCGACCGAGCGTATCAGACCAGTTTTGCCAATGGGGCGAATTTGATGACGATCACGGGTGGGCACAACCTGGATGCGCTGTGCTTCATGCTGGGCGAGTTCAGGGAATTGTCGGCTTTCGCGGTGAGCCAGCGCGACACCATTCCGTTGGAAGCCACGGGCGAGCCGGTCCCGAAGGACGTGCCGGATCAACTGGTGGTGGGCGGTATTCTCACCAGCGGGGCGGTGATCTCATTGCAGGTGCGCGGCGGGATGACGCGGGGGCACGAGTTCCTGTGCGAAATCCATGGCTCCGAGGGCGATATTTCGCTCGGCGCGACCGAGAAGACATCGACGCAGCGGCAGGAGCTGACGGTGTCGGGCGCGCGCGGCAAGGGCACGCCGCTGGCGGAGATGCCGATCCCGGACAGTTATCGTTGGGTGCCGGCGGGGGTACCGAAGGGTTCGCCGTACAATGTCGCGCAGCTCTATGCGCGGTTCGCGGAATCGATCAGGTCGGGCGCACCGATGCACCCCAGCTTCGATGACGCGGTCACGCGGCACCGGATGTTGGACGCAATCGTGGCGGCGTCGACGACGGGGCAGAAACAGGTTCTGGTTTAGCAGGCTGGTGCATGGCGCGGGAAACGGGCGGGGCGGCGGTCGGCGGGATCAATGCATGAACGGTTCCCAGCGGATGTATTTCAGGATGTACTCCCGGAAGGTCCAGGCGTGGGCACGCCAGTTGTAACGTGCATCGGGATCGAACCAGGTCAGGCCCAGGCGTTCGGCGACCAGGGGGTGGACGGGCACGGTTTCAATGTCCTGGCCATGGTGACCGCGCAGCAGAAACGCGGCGTCTCGCTGGGCGGCGGCCACCTGGTGAGGCGCGAGGTCGCCGGTCAACGCCAGCAGGCGGGGCATCAAGTACGCGAATGGCAGGGCGGTCAGATGGGTCGAAGTGTGGAACAGTTTCTCGGTCCTGAACCGTGTCTCGACCCAGTCCCAGATCTTGATATCCGCGAGGGCGTCGGCTGCGCGGGCACGCATGGCGTCGAGGCGGAGGCGGCGGTCCAGATCGGGCATCCGCGCGGTACTCAGGCGCATGTATTCGGCGAAGAGGACATCGTCGGGCGGGTTCTCGCCAGTGACCGACGGGGCGAGGGACGCGGCGATCGAGTCCGGCCAGGGATAGACGTAGTCCTTTGCCTCGGCGATGCGCGGGTCGGAGCCGGAGAACGGCCAGACGCACAGCAGCACCAGCGGCGGGAACGTCACGATCTGGCAGCCGGATGGCAGGCGGTCGTTCAGCATGCGGCGGTGGAAGGTTGCCTCCCCGCTCTCGATCTGATTCCAGACGACACGGACGTCGGCGAAGAACGCGGGATCGAACCTCGTGTCCCAGTCGGTTTCGACGATCGTGTGCGGGGCAATCACCTTGATCTGGAAGCGCGCGGCGACAGCGGGCAGTTGCCGGGCGATCTGGGCCAGGTGCTCGGCCTGACAATTGCCGAAGACCAGCAGAGATGGTTTCGTGCTCATACCAGCCAGGGGCTCCAGCGGAGATAGCGGACGGTGTAGTCGCGGAAGCTGAAGCTGTTTCGCCCGAGTTGGTAAAGACGATCGGGGGACCACCAGGTCAGCCCGAAATGGCGGGCGACGCGCGGATGGACAGGCACCTCCCGTCCATGTGCGCGCCAACCCAAGGTCAGGCGGTCCAACCCGGCCATCGCTTCGCCGGGCTCGACGACTTCGGCCAAAGACGGCGTGGCCAGGAGTTGCCGGAGGATTTCCTTGACGACGGCGGTGCATCGTTCGTTTGGCGCGGCGAACAGCATGTCATCGCGAATATGCGCCCCGATGAACGGCGCGACGGCAACATCGCGATCCTCGGCCCGCAGCCGGCCAAGATCGGCGGCCAGCATCGCGTCCAGATCGAGCGGCACGGTCTCGGTCACTGTCATATAGATGTCGAACAGGGCATCGTCGTCCAGGTCGGACCCCGCGAGGGAGGCAGCGACCCCGTCAGGTTCGAGATATCGGCCGTCCCGATAAAATGGCGGTTCGGGAACCCGCCGTTTGTCCCGGCCGACGAACGGCCACAAGGCATGCAGGCTGGCGGTGGGGAACTGTCGGCGCTCGCAATAGTGGGGCAGCGCGTTGGCGATCGCGGCTTTGACAACGCCGTCCCCAGCGGCGAACTCGTCGAAATAGACCGACACGCCATCCAGCCAGCCATCCGCCGGCGGGGCGGCACCGGTGTCGATATAGCGCAGGTCCAGGCGGTCGCGAAACGGTGCCATATGGCGCAACAACAGCGCGATCTGGTGGGCCAGATATCCTCCCCCAACGGCGACACGCGGAATCGCGGCACGGCGGACTGTCGGCGCGGCGGGTTGTTCGGTGGGGTCGAAACTGTGGGGAAACCGAGCCCGAACCCTGTCCCAACGGTCTTTGCCGACCTGTCCGCCGGCCAGGTCGGCAAAGGCCGCGGCGAGTTCGGGATTCGCGGGGAAGCGGCGCCGCGCATCGTTGGCGAGGACTTCGGCTTCCCGTTCCAGGCCCGCTTCCCGCAGGGCGGCGATACTGCCGGCGAACACCGACGCGTGGCCGGGGAAGCGGGACCGCAGGTCGGTCCAACGAGCGATGGCCACCGGCCAATCGCGACGTGTCTGTGCCAGGGTGGCGAAGCCGATCGCAATCGCGGGATGATCGGGGAAGCGCTCGACCGCCTCGGCCAGCACGGCCTCGGCCGCGTCGAACTGGCCCATTTCGCGCCACACCTCCGCCTGGCCGGCATAACCGGCGGCGCGATCGGGGAAGCGGTCCCGCACCATGGCCCAACGCCTCGCGGCTTCGGCCCAATCCCGGCGGGCGGTGGCTTCCTGGGCATCGGCGGCCAGCAGTTCGATCGGGTCGGAGGCGGCTTCGGGCCAATCGGGAAATCGTGCCTGAAGATCCAGCCAATGGGCACGCGCCGCTGCGAAATCGCCCCGATCCGCCGCATTACGTGCCAACGCCGCGGCGATGGCGGCGTTGGCTGGAAAGCGGTCGGCGGCGACATCGAGCAGCGTGGCCGCTTCTTCGAAATGCCAGTGTTCCGACAAGGCGGCGGCGGCATGGACGAAGGGTTCGACAGCATCCGGACAAGCGGCCCGCAGATCCGAATATAACGCCAATGCGCCGGCCAGATCGCCGGACGTGAGGGCCTGCCGGGCGGCATCCAACGCCGGTTTCAATGCGGGATCAGTCGGGATAATGTCGGATCTGGCCACGTCGGGCATTGCATACTCCTGCCGCCGGCGGTCATACCGCGCCGGGAGCAGGGTTGCCAGCCCAGGCCCAACACAACACCTGGGGGTGCAGCACCAGGTTATCCACATGATTTTGTGCACCCCATACCGATTGCCGTTGACCCCCGGAACCGCACGCCATACGAGTGATTATGTGACAACCGACGACACAAACCCTTTCATACGTCTGCGTGGGCGGTCCGTGATGGCGCTGGTGCTCGCGCCTGAAGCGCCGTTGGCGACCTGGCTGACGGCGCTGAACGCGCAGGTCGCGCGTGCGCCGACCTTTTTCGACGGTCGGCCGGTGTTGATGGACCTGGGCGGGCTGCCGGCAAACACACCGGATGTCGCCGGTTTTCTCCGCGCATTGGAAGGTCGGGGC
Organism: uncultured Acetobacteraceae bacterium; assembly: GCA_903877125.1. Lineage (GTDB taxonomy): Bacteria > Pseudomonadota > Alphaproteobacteria > Acetobacterales > Acetobacteraceae > Rhodopila. The sequence continues at coordinate 20,885 of CAIRCM010000207.1, forward strand.
ATCCGGATCATCGGGACCGAGGGCGCACATCCGTCCTGGCCGGGGATCGAGGCCTGGGGCCGGCCGCTGCCGGCATCCGGCAAGGCTGGCCGACCAATTACAGTGCCGGACGAAACCCATGCGACCCCCGCGCCGGCCGCGGGCGGCGAGGTGAATTCGCTGGTGATCGAGCAACCCGTGCGGTCCGGGCAATGCGTGGTGTTCGAGAAGGGCGATGTCACGATCCTCGGGTCCATCGGATCGGGGGCTGAGGTCATTGCGGGCGGGTCGATCCATGTCTATGGTGCGCTGCGGGGCCGTGCGATCGCCGGTCTCGCGGGGAACGCCAAGGCTCGGATATTTTGCCGCCGGATGGAGGCGGAGCTGGTGGTGATCGACGGCGTTTACCAGACGGCGGACGATATGCCGGCGGCATTGATCGGCAAGGCCGCACAGGCGTGGCTCGATGGCGATCAAATGAAGATGACGGCGCTGGATTCAACAGATACGGGAGACGCGAATGGCCAAAGTCCTGGTCGTAACATCCGGCAAGGGCGGCGTCGGTAAAACGACGTCCACCGCGGCACTTGGCGCGGCCCTGGCACAGAACGGGGCGAATGTGGTGGTGGTCGACTTCGATGTCGGTCTGCGGAATCTCGACCTCGTGATGGGGGCGGAACGGCGGGTTGTTTACGATCTGATCAACGTGGTGCAGGGCGACGCGAAGCTGGTGCAGGCGCTGATCCGGGACAAGCGGATCGAGAATCTGTCGTTGCTGCCGGCGTCGCAAACCCGCGACAAGGACGCGCTGACGCCCGAGGGGGTGGAGCGGGTGATCGGCGAATTGAAGGGAAAATTCGACTGGGTGATCTGCGACAGCTCGGCAGGGATCGAAAAGGGCGCGATGCTGGCGATGTATCACGCCGACGTCGCGGTGGTGGTGACGAACCCGGAAGTGTCTTCGGTCCGCGATTCCGACCGCATCATCGGCATGCTGGATTCCAAGACGGCGAAAGCCGAACGGGGCGAGGCGATCGAGAAACATCTGTTGATCACGCGGTTCGACGCGGGCCGAGCGGCACGCGGCGAGATGCTGAGCGTCGATGACGTGGTGGAAATTCTGTCGATCCCGCTGCTGGGCATCATTCCGGAAAGCGAGGAAGTGCTGCGTGCTTCCAATGTCGGGTCGCCGGTTACCCTCGCCAGCCCGGCGGGGATCGCCGCGCGCGCCTATTTCGATGCGGCACGGCGGCTGAGCGGGGAAACGGTCGAGATGGTTGTTCCGATGGAACGCAAGGGGCTCATGAGCCGCCTGTTCGGTCGGAGGGTAGCATGAGCCTGCTGGATATGTTCTTCAAACGCAAACCGACGGCGGGTGTTGCCCGCGAGCGGCTGCAGGTGCTGCTGGCACACGAACGCATCGCGACCGGGCATTCGGAACTGCTGGCGAAGTTGCTGGAGGAGATCATTCAGGTGATCACCCGGCACATCAAGATCGACCGCGATCAGGTGCACGTGAAACTGGACCCGGGCAACGATATGTCGACGCTGGAGATCGACGTGGACCTGCCGACCGTAATGCCGGTGGCCAGCGGGCGCTAAAGCACGATCGGGTCAAATTGACCATGAGGTCGCTCGGGGCCGCCGTGTCGCGGTCCCGTTGGGTTTAGCTCAGGTGGCCGCCACGGTATCGGGCGGCGGGCCGGTGGTCTCGGATTTTGGTCCAGTATCGTAATACAACGTCCAGCCGGGGGCGATGCCCGCCAGAACCTCCCGC